>CAYVOS010000007.1:0-16755 GCA_964453515.1 uncultured Candidatus Saccharibacteria bacterium
ACCGTTGCTGATAGCTTGCATTTGGCTCTCTAATGCATGCTGGATAGAAGTAACTTTTGTATACATACCATCTACTCTTGCTTCAAGCTCGTGGTGCTTTAACTCGTACACTTCACTGCTGACAAAGTGGGTAGCATACGTATCCAACTTAGCATCGAGTTTATCGAACTGGGATGTGAGGGCACGTACCTCGGCAGCCAGTACGTCAATATTTGGTTTTCCGTTGCTATCCATATGGACTTATCCTTTATGCGTTAGCAGCCCTCTACGAGTAGCGTTATCGGTTCGCCTGGATTAGCATCAATATTTATTGTGTAAGGAGTCCACATAGCTACGGTGTAGAATACTGTGCCAGCGGTGGGGACGTCTAACCCGATTACGGTACAAGGAACCGTCGTTGTGCTATTAACGCACATGTCGGCGATACGATTGGTTAATGCACCAGAAGTTGCGCCACGGTATATACCCACGAAACTGTTACCCGCTGTAGACACCCATGTATCACGCCCAAAAAGGGTTACTTTGACTTGCTTTATGTTAGCCGGAATGGTGACACCAACTGAAAGCCCCGCAACGGCAGCAGGCGAACCAGATGTGGATGAAACGGAAGCGGTAAGTTGTGCAGACCCCAAGTAAAACCATACGTTATTCCCATTAGCCTCAACACTACCGGTCCCCTTTGGTACAAGATTTATCGGGATGTTGGTGTCTATACCGTCAGCTTGTACGGCGGAAGCTTGACCGGCTCCTGGTTGTAGCACCAAAAGTGGACTCGTGTGTTCACCTTCGGTATTGTGACCAAATGTCAACGCTTCAAACAAATCTTGTGCCCAGGAAGATGTCGGTGCCATTTCTACGATATCTCCAATACTATTACCCGGGTCACTTCCCGTGGCACTGTACCGTAGAACTATATTGGTTATCTGCGTGCTTCCAGCCCCGGCAATAACTCCCTTCCAGAGACACAGCGTAGACTGCTTTATAATGGAGTTGCCCTCTGCATCCGTTGTAGGCGTTCCGGAAACGAAGTGCACCGCGCTATTTGCGTTTATCGCATCATTATACGGCCAGTTTGTGAGCGCGCCGACAGCTAATGTTGTAGCACCCGGGCTGCGTAGTGCAGTAACCGTCGTTGGTTGCGGTGGTCCACCACTCTCAGTCGCGGTTATGAGATCAGTAATACTTGCCATATTTCCTCCATTATATTATTCAAGATTTTTTACACCAACAGTAACAAAGAGCGGAATTATATTACTAACGTTAAAATCACATCCCTTAGTATCGGTATTCATCTGCACAAGGAAATATCGTATCTGCTGGTTAATAGGGATAACAGCATCGGCAGTAAGCGGGACAGTATCTAACGGAATACTGTAAAAGTTATTCCACGGGTACATCGGTTGTTGGTTATATGGTCCCTGGTTCCAGCCATAGCCGAGAATGGATGGTAGGTTTTCAAAGCTGTATTGCCCGATCGTTTCAAGCAACCCCGTCCTTGAACTATCCATGGTCCAACCAAGTACCGTAAAGTTAATGGTTCCTTGGGCGCGTAACAAAGTGATAACGATTTTCATAACCTGGGCCCAAGTCCGCTGGTCGGCAGAAAAAGCAATGACACCAGTACCCGCGCCGGTTGGAAATATTACACCTTCATCATTTGTCAAAAGTTCATAGGTGCTTTCATATATGGAGTTATTCACCAAAAATAACTGGTGTTGTTGCGCCAAATTGTCCTGAATAACCATGATACCCTGACAATTTAAACTCCATGGCTTCATCCAAGCACCACCACGTTTCAAGTCAAGTGTCCAAATCTGGTTATTAGTATTACTGGCAATCGGTAGGCACCAGTATAACCGCTGCTGCCAGGCGGTCCCATCGACAAGGTTTAGTTCACTTTGGTTTATGGATGCAAAGTCAGACAATAGTGATAAGGTTTGACTAACAGATTTGGTATGCAGAAGATTCTGTAATTCCGGTTCAGTACCAGTTGTATAGAAGCTGTCCCAACCGAGGTAGTAGACGCTATCCTCATATGAGATGAGTGATCCGGCTGCTTCAGTTCCATTGAGCCCGTAATCCTCTTGGGCTCCCCAGATTTCAACCTGCGTACCATTATACGTAACGCTTGACTGGGCAATTGTGTAACGTTTACCGGGTGTGCCGGATGTCAAGCATTTTATTTCCGGGTCGCCGGGTCCACTGCGGAAGTTCCATACTACGGTAGGTAGTTCACCAGTTCCATAACCAACCGGCAAACTATCGCCCCCATTCGCCGGTGAAAAGTCAAGTTCAAATCCGTAATCACCACCGATAGCGATGTTATACGGATTATTGTTGTCCAGGTATAAGAAGAAACGGCCGTTTATAAATACGCCCCGCGTTGCTAGCGGACCACTTGTGCTGTTTATCAGCGGCATCGATCGGTTGAGCAACTGTGGTGAGCTCCCATTGTCAATATACGAAGTTTGAGTAGGTGAGATACCGGCAGCGATGAGTAGAAGAGTCGGCGTTGACGCACCATTGGAAGTAGTCGCACAGTACAGATTCCAAGATTCAACGCCAGTCGGAGGAGTTGGAATGGTAACGGAGACAGACTCTGTACTTGGATTCCATCCGGAACGGTCAATACTCACCAACTGTTGTGCGCTTGTTGATCCTGCAGTCTCGCCTACGGTAGAGTTGTATGTATACGCGTACCAAACGGTATATACACTACCCGTCAGACCAGTCTCAGACAGAGTTGGGGCAGTAGTCGGGTTAGATAATGGTACGAGCCGAGTCAGTGTAGGGCTACTTGGCACCGTTGCAAGGTCAAGATAGGTAAGGTCATCTGTACCGTTCAGTATAAGTACCTTATTTGCACCCTGCACAAAAGTACACGGTACCGATGTATTGAATGTTTCGCCACTGCACATCGTCCATATGGTATCTTCCGGCTTGGCGATGTACGCGGCTGCCGTACCACTTACGACTTGTACGATAATAAGGTAACGGGTGCGTGTCGTACCGTTGACTATAGTGAACTTGCCAGGTTTGCCTAATACTGTGCCAGTCGGTTGCGGGCCAAATAAACGTAGCGAGGGGCGAGGTCGAAGTGTACCGTCCTCATCCAATATCATGTTGTTTGCCTCAGTCAGAGCCTCAACTCCTAACCGTCCCTCGTCAAGTGCGGTCACGACTCCATCCACCCACAAATCTACATCAGTGGTTTTGATCGGTAACGGTTTTATAGGCTTTGGTATCGGAATCATAAACTACTCCATCCACCCCCACGTATCACCGCGTGCTGCACCTTCTGACACCGATTCCTGAGAGACGGAACGAATGCGCTGGTTCATCATCATCATGGCATTCATACGGTCAGTAGCCTTTGAAATGAGGGATGGTACGTTTTGTACAAGCGTTACATCAGGCTGCGCCCATTCCTGGGCAGCCATGAATACTAACCAGTTCGGGTCATCGACCGGTACGGGATCAGTGCTCAGTGCCATAGGGGTAGGGATGGTAAAACTTGGAACATATATGGTATTGCCATATTCTGGTGACGTGGTTGAAAATGGTTGCGAGAAGTACAGTCTAAATCCTGCAGTGGAGTTACCAAGTACGGCAACATAACCGGGAGCGCCATTGAAATACTTGAGTTGCCAGGCTGGTACGCTTGTCCACTGCGATATGATATTACCTGATGAGTCAAGTACGTATACGAAATCGTGGGCATGATTACTCACTTTAAGGATGGTGGTTGGTAAAGTGATAGTCTGCGGTTGACTCGGTGTACCGGCAGGAACGGTACCGCACGCAAGGCCGGGATTATATAGACTCTCCCAGTCAACGTCCGGCTCTAAGGACCATGTGTTGATATGCATATTGCCATAACTCAACATACGGCTCGCGTTCACATCACCCCAGACTCCAGAGAAGACTTGACCGGTAGCTTCCTGATAAGCCAATTGTACGAATTCTAATGCTGTCATGCCGTTACCTTTCTCCTAACAAATGTAGGTCGTTTACTGTGTGAAATAGTTGAATGTCGTACGCTGATAGCTCTAGATTTTGGCGTATGGTATGACGCTTTGATCGGATGGGCGAGTGTCTTTGATTTCTTCAGGTTGGCAACTCTTGGCTTAGCACGGTGAGACATGAAGTGGAGTTGATCGTACGATGCATCAGGAACCCAAGAACTATTACCCGCTCCGAACCCAAGCGCATCTGCAAGTGCGGCGTTCAGGGTATACCCGTTTGGTGTCTGCACAATACCTGCACCGGCATTCTTAGCATTCTTGAGAAGTGGTTGGTACGAACTATCTTTACCTGAATACACTGCAGTAATAGCATTCTTCAATAGACTGTTCATGCTGCTCTGGGCGTAGTACTGAATCATCTGGTCATACGCACCTTGATTAGCTTTAATCCAGTTTGAGCGCATGTGTTGCGTTGCAGGATTGGTATTTCCGGCAGTTTTACTTGGTGGTAATGAGTTATACGTGTTTATGATGTTCTGCAATTCAGGAGAAGCTTGTTGAGTCTGCGGTAAAGGTGGACCGCCTTCAAGTTTCCGTATACCATTAGTCCACTGTTCTATCCTGGCGAACGCATCAATAACATCAGGGTGACTATCGAGGAATTGGCTGTACTGCGTGCTATTGGCAATGCTGTCGGCTGCTTTCATATCCGCTGCTGTTTGCGTATCGAAGGACGGGTATGCTGGTTCGTTGGCTGGAGCGTCAGAAGACGGCCCAAGCTTGTTGTAGTACGCATTGCGGGCATTCGATAGGTCGGTTATCCAACCCTTGTTCAGACTTCCTTGTTCCCGTATCTTGTAACCATCTTTTTCATTGCCCTCTAGCTGTGATTCAACAGCCAGATAATTTAGAATGGAAGGTTTGCCGGGTGCTGCTCTAAATGGCAGTGACCACATAGGGTCACTACCCTTTAACTTGTGTTCTGCAAGGTAGAGCGATTGCAACGCGTGACCACCTTTCGCGTAGTTACCGAGCAAATCCTTGGCATTATAGTAGCCACCAGCTGTACCGGATGATATCTTCTGACCGTTTGCGTTTGTATTACGGGCAAAGTAGGACTGAAGCGTAGGAGCATCGAATTGGTTAGCGTTTCGTAATAGGTTGTCCTGCATATGGTAGTAGGCAACCGCCGACTTGTATTTAGGGTCGTTGGGGTTCGTTTTAAGTCGACCGCCGAACTCTTCACCCAGGCCTTGCAAAATATCGGGATTGTTTGGCGAGTTCGTGAAGTTCGTGAAGTTTTGGAGCCCTATTGGTTCAACAGAGTTGATACCGGCATTCTTGACAAGATTGAGGTAGTAGTCGAGGTTATGCGGTCCGCTGGCAAGCTGGTTTCCATTCCAGTTCTTGTCAGTTAGTACCTTTTCTGCAAAGCTGCCGATAGGGCTTAAACGCGACTGCGAGAAGTGTGACGGGTCCTGGATGAAGCCACTCGCGAGTCCAAGCGGTGTAGTTGGCATTGCCATTTCTCTGCCTTCACCGGATTTTGTTTTCTGGTTAATCATGACATTAGGCAAGAATATATCGCCCGGGTCGAGGCCTAGGTTGTGTTTCAGCTGTGTCGAGGTTGGTAGCGTAAGCTTACGATTATGGAGGCTGTTGTACGCGGTCTGTGCACCGATAGCTGCGCCACCGAGTGCGAGTTGTTTGCCCACTACAGCTTTTCGTGCGAAAGTGCCAGCTGCCCGCGATTCACCACGCCATTTGGTTAACGCGTCTTTGACAAGTTGTAACTGAGTTGTAGTCCAGTTAGGAGCCAGAGCGCCTACGTGCAACGCGCCGCGCTGTATGCGACCCATATGTTCAGTAAAGATGTTGCGGTGACCCACGAGGTGGTTGATTTGTTCTCCCAACTGCAGCGCTTTCTCGCTATCAGGGTTTAACCCCCGTTTGAGGAGTGTCTGAACTTCAGTGAGTGCAAACGCTGAAGCTGAGCGTGGTATATATCCTTCGGTTGGTTCCGCGACGACAACACCCATTTTCCGGGCTGCTTCCAAACTGCCATCCGCCCGGGCGCTGTCAAGTATTCTCTGGTAACCACCTTTCGTCGCTGCGGCCCGTAAGAAACGCTGCTCACCTTTCGGGATGTCTTCCATGCCGAATAGGTCATGTGCGTCAAGCAGATTCTTCCCAATGTAGCTACCAGATAGGTTAGACAAATGGAATGGAGAACCTGCAAACAGTACGCGCTTGGACAGAGTATTTGCGCCACTACCGACTTTTTGTGTTACTTGACCTACTTTAGTAATCGGCTGATACCGGCGTGTGTAGCCACGGAGTGCTTTTTGCAGTTCCTCAGTGGCATAAAAGGGCAGGTCATTAGCAGCTTGGCGCATACGACCGCTGTCAACCATCTGTTCACCTTCGCCTGCAAGCTGTTTTGGAACTGCCTTAGCGAGTGCCATACCGAGCAAATTGTTACGGCGTGAGATATTACCCTTTGCAGTATAATCGGCGACGTCTTTTATGGGGTCTTCGTAGAGTGGGTTAATGCCAACGCGTCGTTTAGCTTCGGCGTAGGAGCGGTACTTAGCACTTTCATCGCGGAATCCGATAGGATCGCCGTGTTTGTTCTTAATGATAGAACCTTCGGGTATCTTGTGGGCTTTCAACCATTCTTCACTGACTGCGTAATTGTGGGGAATATAATTGTGTTGGCGCAATGTTGCTTCTCCACCAGCACGGCGAGCAGCTAGGTCATAGTCTAACGCATCTGTGATCGCTGAAGAGGCTTTTTCAAATTGAGCGGGATGCTCAGCCTTTTTAATAAGATCGCTCAAATTAGCCCCGTCGTCATATTCGTAGAGCAAAGATTTATCGTGGGTTGACAGTGCCGTGCCGAGTTGTACGGCGCGTCTCAAGCGGCTATCTGCTTCCTCATTGATACCGTTAGCCTGGGCGATAGCACTCTTCGCGCGTATGGCAATACTCTTATTATCATCTGATAGTGGGTTGAGTTCTATAGTATGTCCAGTCGCTTGTTTCGGGTCGGTAGCAATGAGCTCACGGCGTCGCTGCAAAGATAGCTTGTGCTGCGGGCCGAGATCCTGCAATTGTTTCAAAGACATATGACGTTTCTCGAATTGGTCCTTACGCATCTCATTAAAGTCTTTTTCCACCTGGTATTTCGGTAAGTTAAAGACACTGCCGTAGGTTTCTTTGTCGAGTTTGCTAAGCGGCGCATCACCGCGTTCACTTTCCGGAACGTCTAATGCGAGCCCGGTAAGGTGACGGCGTTGCATCCGGGCGTTATGTACGTTCTGAGCAATATCTCCAACAGACTGCATGGGTTCTTCGGGGTTCATAGGGTTTTGGGATGCTATACGTTGTTCGATATCAGGTAATAGGTTGGGTTCTTCTTGTAAGGATTGGTCTAGCGGGTGTGATATTTCAGGTGTAGTAACGGGTGCTTTCGGGTGCAATTCCGGTGGTAGTAGTTCTTCAACCGGCTCTTCGGTCGGGGTGGGTACACTCTCACGATCGAGGGCTATTTGGTATGCATCTGCTTCTTCGCGCGGTACTAAATTACCGCCTCCTAATTTCATCTGACGTTTTACTTCAGTGGCATAGTCAGCTTTGGTTGGATTTTTTCCATTCTCATCACGGAACGCACGGAAGAATGGTGAATGCTCGCTTGATCGTATGAATCCGTCTTGCGTTACTTGCTTAGTACCACCCTTAACACCTTTATCGTAGTTATACATACTGTTTATGTTATCGTTGAGAATATCCTTACTATTCATCTCGTGGCCGTAGTTTATGGCGTCAGGGGATAACTCTCGTTCGCCGGGTTCAAGAAATGGTACTTTAGCGTAACCACCCTCGCCGATTGACTTGTGTGCATTTAAGAATTGCCTACGTTGACTAAGATAGTTATAAATGCGGTCGATGCGGTCTGCAGGTGAACCGGAGGTAATATCTACACCTGCGGTATGCGCTGAGCCACGCGCGAAACGGTGGAGGTTGTTTGCTGATTCGGCTTTCAATTTAAGATCACCGCCTATATGGTCGGCGTAGTCTTTGAGGGTGTTAGCTTCGTTATCGGTTATGACTCGATCACGCGATAGGCCACTGGCATTCTCTGCGCCTTTCAGTGCCGGCTCGCCGAACTTCGATATAAGACCGGCTGCTGCCTTGACCAGCCCGGCATCTTTAAGAGCCGGTGCAACATCTTTTAGTACCTTCACACCAGCACCAAGCTCTGGTATATCATTGGCTACGTGCAGTGCGAGGTCGCCAGTAGCAAGTGCGCCCGCACCCAACTTACGCCACAGGCTGCTTTTATTATTTGCATGGGCACGGTATACCCCACGTACATCTTGTTGGATTGGATTGATCGGCGCTGTACCAAAGAGAGCTTTGCCGACACGATTACCTTGACCGGGAACTTTCCATGCATGGCCGGTGATTGATGCAGGTATTTCTACCGCCCCGCGTGTTATAGGCTGCACGGTAAGCTCTGATAATTTATTCATAACGGCATTCGGGTCTTCGCCGCCACTATTCTTATTTACTTTTAGGGGTGAACCCACGGCAGATGTTGGAGGGCCAAACGGGTTTTTGGCGGGTTTGAGATTAGACGAAAATGAACCCCATTGTGATGGTCTCGAAGCAGCACTGAACGGTGTAGGGGGACGGTTAAGTAATGACGGTTGTGCCATAGGAGGTGGAGAAGATGGTTGTGCACTTGGCGCAAATGCACGTTCCACGGGCTGCGCGACATCGCTATGAAAGGCGTTCGCAAGGTGATTACCCAGGTTTTCGGCTGGATGAATAACGTCGCGTTCAACAGGGTTGACAACATCTTGTTGCACCTTTTTCTGCATCCAGTCTATAAAAGCGTTTGCCATACCTGTTTCCTAAAACTTTGGAGGGGGTAATAAATATAAAGAGTTTATGTTAGAGCCGCCGGATAGTTGTTTATGTGGCGCTTGGTGAGTTGCAATACGTTCGTGAACTTGAGGTGGGGAATAAGCAGGTTGTTGTGGTTGGGGTAAGTAAGCATTTGCCTCCCTAAGGGACTGGTGGATGATAGGGGACAGTGTTTGTTGTTGACCACTTGCGGCTAACTGCAGCTCATCACGCTTCGGCGCGGGTGCAACTTGCGCCCGTTGGGTGAGCCAGTTCGTAAACGCGTTGGGCTGCATGTCAGCATCCTAACTTGTCGCTATAACCGGTGTAGTTGGTACAGTGGTAGGTGTGTTAGGTGTGTTAGCGTTCTGTCTCTGCGCGTTCTGACCAAGTGCTGCAAGCCAAGGGATGACCGCTGCACCAGAAGTAGGTGCACTAGCACCGGCTTGTGCCGCGACTTGGGATGGTGTCTGTTCATATGTCGACAGTTGGGGTGCCGTATAAGCAGGTGTGACACCACTGAACTTTGGCGTCCAGTTCACGACGTTCGGGATTTGGCTAAAGTCGGTCTGCAGTTCGTATTGTTCCGTACTCGGAGAGCCCGTACCGCTCAATAGGTCATTTATGATTTGGCTGAACTGCTGGTTACTCCGGTCATAGGCGCCTTGGTTGGTTGCTTTCTGCTGCGATGCCTGGTCTCGGAGTTGCTGGAGTTGCGAGCCCCAGTTGTTCAAAAATGTGTTCCAGGCCGTCGTAGCGCTCCGGTCATTGCTGGCTTTTGTTGCGTTCGCGCCGGATATGTTCTTAGCGACATTCTGCTCGACAAGTTTCGGGATGAGCTCTTGCTCGACGCTTGAGCCGCCACCACCCATTGCAGCGATCATACGGTCGAGGGAGGTAAGATCACTGTTCCCCTGGGTTCTGGCACCTTGCATCGCATCAGCAAGACTCTGGGCATCTTGTTGTAAGGACGTATTATAGTTGATACCTTGTTGCGCCTTATTAGAGTTCATTACGTTTTCTTGTTGTGCTTCTTCGGCATTAACCGTCGTATTTGAAGCGTTAAGAGCATCGAGAGCATCTTGCAAGGCGGTACGCGACTCGCTGATAAGCGGTGCGGTCACAGAATTGACACCGCTAGTCGCGGCTGCCGCTGACTGAGAACTATTTGCTGGGGCTGATGGTGACGGTGAAGACCCGGTATGCACTCCACCATTAGCTCCAGTACCCCATGAGCCAACATTGCCGCTACCCGCTCGCGCTACTGTATGACCGGCGCTGTAGTTGTTGCCTGCAAGGTTCACGATGGTACCCGGGTCACTTGAATTTGATCGGGCGTAGTTAATTAGAGCGTCACCAGGAGACGGCGCTGAACCTACGGGAGCGTGTAGAGTACCGTTGTTTACTAGATTGCTGGCTGCATTGAGTGCGTGACCGGTATCACGGCTTAAAACATCTATTGCCGCGTTTAGAAATGACATAGTTTTCTCCTAACTCCATCCTATTGTTACGTCAGTCGCACCAGAAGTTACGACGGTAATACCGACGTTCATGGGTACTTGAAAATCAACGCTGAACGGATTAGCAAGGGTTGCCGGGCAACTGATTGTTGCGATTGGCGTACCAGTTGCCGATGTCGCGTCGTATACCTTGACCGTAGCACTTGCTACGGGTGTATTGACTGTTACGCGGTTGAGGGTAGAGGGGACAACAGTAAGAGTAGTGGTTGTGGCGCTATTGATATTTGCCTTATACGTGGAAGTTTGTAGTAATGCGCCCATACCTAACCCTCCCTGTAGTCATGTTCGTCACCGTCACCACCGTGGCGCTGTTCGTATCGTTCCTGATCTGGTGTCTCTTCATCTTCATCAAAACCGAAACGGTCAGTATCTTCATGTTTGCGTGATTCTTCGCGGCGATTATCACGTCGCCCATGGTGCGTAGCGCCTACATGCTTCCAATCCCGTGCATTGTGAGCAAATGTTGCCATCCGTATGACTTCTTCAGAGTAGTGTTCGTGGTTAGCGAGTACGTGCCGGACAGCTAACTGTACGTTCCTGAAGCCGTGCTGCCGTGCCCACTCTGTGAACTTGCCGCGATGGTCGGGGTTGAGATGTATAGGACTTTCAGGACGATCTAAATAGTTTCTATTCATAATATATTTCTCATTAAAGAGTAGGGCGATAAGAGTAAATCGCCCCGCTTTAGGTTACTTGCTGTGGATGTGGATATGAAGGCCACTCTTTGCGCCACTGCTTTTGCGTCGTTTTACACCGTAAGCCATAGTATTGTCCTCTTATGGTTAATGAATAATGAAGTAGTTATTGTGGGTTAAATACCCCGGGGTGGGCAGGATTAGGAATAACCCGCCCACCATTCGCGAAGCCGCTTTAACAGTGGATGTGGATGTGACGGACCGCAGTTTTGCGGCGGCGTGGTGCCACTCGGCGTCGTACTGTTCGATAGCCGTAAGCCATAGTATTGTCCTTTCTTCCTTTTACATTTGTATAGCGGCTAAGACAGCGTCGGAGCGCCGTCTAGCTCTTGGATGGTGATAGCGTCTGCCGCTACACCAACTAACCCCACTCGGCTACCTGAGTTCTGGTTGGTAAAGTAAAGTGATTTACCAGCCCCGGTGGTGGTAAAACCGCCCCCGCTTATAACATCAGTGCTTTGTGGAGTTACAGTGACAGTGATTCCAGGTGCGCCGACTCGTATCTTGAAAAACTGTCCGGCGGCAGCAGTTGGTAAGGTAATTGTGCAAGTTGCCTGGACATCTTGCACTACACCACAATCCGAAAGTGCGAGTGTTTTGTTGGAAGTGATAACAACGCTATTGTTATAGCCGTTGTTCTGCCAATCGACTGAAGTATTTGACATGGTTTAAGCTCCTTCTTCCTGATCTTGAGCAGATTGTGCAGGTGAGCCGCTGAGAGTGGGTTGCAGTGTCGATGCTTCGACAAGTTCTACACCCATATCGTCAAGTGCTTCCTGAAAGCGCCGTTTGGTACGGTTATGGGCATTCATCCGGGCTGTACCTGCTTCAGCTGCCCGCTGTTGCTGTTGTCGTGTGACTAAAGGCATAATTATTTCTCCTTCTAGCTAATGCGGTGAGCGGTTAAAGTTTGTATCTTGTTGACATCAACGAAGGCATCAAATGATTCGCGGCCTTGGATACCGGTACCATCGATTCCCCATGGGTCCTGATGTACTTTGAACTTGCGAAGCACAGTTGCGAATGTCGTAGCGATCGGGTGAGTAATGAGCAAGTCGACGTTGTACGCGCCGGTTCCAGTAGAGTTTGGCATACGTGAGCTTGGTGCACATTTAACGGGTGTACCGTCAACGGTGCCCAAGAAGCCACGTTGTAGTATTTTCTGACCGATATCACTGTTGAGGACGAATCCGCTTTGTTTCAGATCATTATAGTAACTGGCGATCATGACAGCGGTATAACCATCTTCTGGGCCCTGGTTATCGATACTGTGGGCACGAAGGGCTAGGAAGTTAGTAAAGGCATTCGATGGTGTGGTCGCACCAGCCGCAACGATTAGGTCGTTCCCGGCAACGTCGGCTGCAGTTTCCATAACTTGCAGAACGTAAGCGTCGATGTAAGGGATTAGTACTTCGCGTGTTTCACGGGCGAGAATAGCACCAGGCTTTAGGACCTTCATTTGCTGAGCATTGTCGAGTGTATCAACAACTCCAGCAAACGATTTATCCTCTTGCAGGGTAAACCCTTGTAAACTGGTGCCGATGTTGCCGGCATTACCGAATCGCTGGGAACCGGATGTACGCTGGTAGTCGTTCAGCGGCATATTATCTACTGAGTAGATTTCAATCGTAGCCGCTCCGATAAACTTATAGTTCTGGTTTGTGAGACGTCCAACCACACTTGCGGCTACAAGACGTTCAGAAACGCGAGGACTATATACGGTAGCTAAATTGGGTTGCATATAATCTCCTGGTTAAGTAACCGGGAGGTCATTCGCTACACATCGTCCCAAGCTTCATCGAAGTCCGCACCAGGGTCTTTTCTGGTTGCGGTCGTATTACCGTTTAATGGTATATCAGCACCACTGGCCTGTCTTGCCATGTCAGTAGTTGCTTTAGCTTGGGCTGAAGATGTGTAGCGGGCAACGCCCTCGGCTACATCTTTCATAATCTGGTATGGTGATGTTTTGATTCCTACAACACGTATTAAGGGTTGTCCGTCTTGGCCGGTTAATTGTCGACCGTCGCGGCCTACTACCGGTTCGGTAATGTAGGCATCCATCAAATGTTTGCCAGCTAAATTAGCTGCGTTTTCGTCGTACTGCGGGCTTTTATCATCAAAGATAGAGAACTCGCGAAGTGCTTGGTTTACTTCGCCAGAAATAATATGCTGGTTGCGCTCTATACCAAGCTCGTACGATCGTTGGCCGACTTGCTGACGTTCGACCTGCAGTACCGCGTTACGCGCAATACTACCGGCGTCTTCTGGTGAGTAATAATCACCAGTGTCAGGGTTGACCATGTCAAGGAGCCGTTGCTCAATCTCAAGTTGTGCACCTTGTAAGGTGCTCCGGTCTATCTGCTGCTGTAAGAAGTCGCGCTCTGCGACACGTCCGCGTACGTCGCCATTCGGCTGTGTCGCGTACTGTTGCCGTAGCTCTGCGATTTCACGGTCTAGTTGCTCAAGACGAGCGTCCTTGGTTCGCGGGTTCGCATCAGTTGCATCTCCGTTATTCGTACCGTCACCGTTGTTAGGATCAGCGTTATTGTCTGTTCCTTCGGATTGAACCGAATTATCGTCGGTATCGCCTTGGGTGGCATCTGTACCGGTAACTGGATTTGCTGCATCGAGGTCGTCAAAATCGGAGTCATCTATTACGGGAGATTGGTTTGCTGATGTATCTACCGCACCGGGGATAGTGTTAGCGCCTTGCGCCTGCGTTTCAACTGTTGCCGGGGCAGTTGAGGTAGTATCCTGGCTACCGTTACCATTTACGGCTGTATCTTTAGGGTCCATATTGTTAACTCCTTAACGAACAGTTACGCCGACGAAGCGAGCAATAGGTGTTGAACTTCCCTGGGGTTCAACTATCACTAATTTGACAATAGCGCGTCGACCTTGTTTTGTAAATATCTAATCTCATTTTGATATGCCAAAATGGCAATCTTCCGTGATTCGACAGTGTGCATGAAGCGGTCAGTGTCTTTTAGCACGTCATTTGGAATCGTAGTCACACTGTTAAGCTCGTCGATTCTTTTTATGAAGTGGTCCATTACGGTACGGAGTACTGGTGTTTGTTCGTACACCTCTTGACGGGCTTCAGCTTTATCATGACTATTGTCTTGGCCGAGCGGCGTGTAAGGCATATGTGCCATTGGCTCATCGGGTTGCATCGTCTTTATGCTCCTTCCTGCTGGAATGACCGCGCGATGTCTTCGAGCGGTACGTGTTCCGTTAATGCTTGCATGGCGTGGGGTATCATGACTTCGGGTATACCCATCTTCTGCAGGTTCGCAATAGCAGCAAGCATTTCTTGTGGCGGAATAGGCGGCGTAATTGGTTGAGCTGAAACGGGTTGATTTGTTGTAGATGGTGGTGTTGTCGTGTTGGCTACACCAAGCTCGGGCTGTAAATCTTCAGAGGTCACAGTCGTAATGTTGTAATCTTGCAACACCTGCAACTGGGCTTTTAGGCGTGCTGCTGGCGGTAACGTTGTTAAGTCTTTGAACGCAATCGTTACTTTAGGCGGTTGAATCTGCTGGGCTGCAGGCTCTTCAGCCTGTCCTTGCTGCGCTTGCTGTTCTTTCAATTGTTGTTCAACTTGTTTAATGTTGATCTGCAGATCATCGCTATCGTGAATACCAGAAAGCGCGAGTTCTTTGTTATAGATTTTGGCCTTGATAAGCGGACCTGTCATTGAGACGAGCTCATCATCCTGGTTGATATCTTCTTTGATACTTTGCAGGGCTTCGAGTTGTGATGCTTCATCTTGCAACTTGGAACTGCCACCATCAACGGAAAAGCGTAGTATCGGGATGCGTTTGTTTCCCTTGTCGTCTTCAAGGATACCGTCAAAGTCGAAGATAATAGCATCACCATCGAGTAATTTAATATCAAACTTACCTTCTTCGGCTAATTGCCTGAGGGAGGTAATAGCTGCCTTGCTAAGAGTTAGACGCTGTTTACCCTTATGCTCAGCAAAATAGATGTTGATAGCCGTTTCGGCCCATTCTTGGAACCAGTCGTGGACGTGTTGGTTCAGTGTCAGGTCATCAGTAGAAATATAGCGCCCAGCCATGGTAATACCTTTCGGTGTCTTACCAAGTGGCGCTTCGGGGTCATCAGTACTGTTGGGTGAGTTTAGAAGGTTAAGCAGGACTGAACGTTGCCATTCGTGAGTTTGCGGATAACTCGATAACGCCTCACTATCTAGTGGCACAACATCAATACCGGCGTTCTCGTCGGATGTTTCAAATTCTGCACCTGGATGCAAGTCATTGTCACCGATTTGACCGCGCTTGATTATTGCCGGGTCGACGTTATATGCGCGGTTATACTGGTACGCTTGTACGTCGTTGTCCATGAGGTTTTGCCACGCACCGACGAGCTCGACGATAGAATAGCCGAATGGGTTGGTACCATCGACGAGTCCGTAAAGCGCCTGTACGTTTTTTACGCCGCGTGGATCGGGGTTTTTCTTGGTACGTAAAATTGTTTGACTACTCGGCTCAAACGTAAATATAGGGGCGTTTACGCCGTCCTGGTGTGCAACGACAATTTCTATAGCGTTCTCGGGAAGGCCCCGGGCTTTTTCAACCGGTGTCTCGCTCTTTTCATCCTTAGTTGACTCGTTGTCTTTAACAGCGCTTAAGCCCGCTAAGTTCCAGCCGCCAGTTTTGGTCGCTTCGGGATTAGCAAGTAGCATCTCAATACGTTCTTTGGGCCACCAACCGCGAAGAAATACATACGGCATTGACTTAATTGATTTATATCCTTGTGGAACGATGACATCACCCCAGAATTGCATGGTCATATCCGGTGACCATATACCATTACGGTGGTTATAGAATGGTGCGGTAGTGATAGTACAACCTACCGTAAATGCTTGTTCGAGGCCGGACTGTGCCTTTTCAAACACCGGGTAGTCTTCGGTTGCATACGGTACGATCTCGTTGTCGAGTTTATCTTGTACAACGACATCTAGCCATTCAACGTTGTCATCATTGCTAACTTTGCCGGTTGGGGTTTTCTGGATAAGTTGACGTGGCTTCTGGTGGATAAAGGCTGCGGTTGAGCCTTCGGCAACGCGCGGGAACTTCTTTGCTAGGCCCGCGTAAGGTTTGTTGCGGGCGATACGTTGAAACTCTACGAACGGGTCATTGAGAATGATAGTATAAGCCAGAGCATCCTTGTACGCGTCAAACAGGTTCTTTTCAGAAAGAGCGTACTGTTTGGTCTGTACAGGTTTGCCGGTTTTGGTGTCGGTCTCAGCAGAAGCATCCGGCGTGTTAGTGCCAGCCGTGACTGATGGTTGTATGGTTTGGTTTTTCTTCTCCATAACTTATTTTCCTATAGGCCGCTTAACTAGTTTGCTAATTGAATCGTTTGATACATTTTGCGACGTTGATATATCTGTTGGTTGTTGACTACTAGCGCGTGCGAACGCCTCGTTGATTTGTTGTGGAGTAGCAATACTTAAGCCACCGAGGATTGGAGTAACAAGCTTCTCCCCATCACTGGTAACATCGATCTTGTCACCGTATTTCTTGGGCTTGAGTTTTGACAACACCCACTTGATATTGTCAGCTTTCAGCTTGTATGCGCGAACTACTCCAGTCGATGCTTTCGGGTCGACTATCTTTGATGCGCTCATGGCTACGTCGC
>CAYVOS010000008.1:0-14980 GCA_964453515.1 uncultured Candidatus Saccharibacteria bacterium
ACTGGGACGCAATTAAAGTCGACACCGTTGCTAAGAGTACAAACGCCGCCCGAAAGCTCGTGGGAAAAAGTTGCACCAGCACATTGCTTGAAGATCCAGGGTTATGAAGGATCAAGGCACCTTCACCCATGTAACTCAGCACAAGAGCCGGAAAGACAATCATAAACCATGCCCGTGCAATTGGCTTACGGCCAAAATGACCCAGATCAGAGTACAGTGCCTCTGCCCCGGTAATCGCTAGCACCACGGCCGTCAGTGAGAGAAAAGCTACTAGCGGATGACTCACGATGAAATTAATCGCGGTATACGGCGACAAAGCCCACAGCGCACCTGGGTGTTGCCAAACCTGCCAGGCACCACCGAGCCCAATCGATAAGAACCACACGAGCATCGTAGGGCCAAAGAACCTGCCGATCGCCTCCGTACCGTACTTCTGTATCCAGAATAAGAACGTTAAAATCGCGACCGTAACCGGTACAATGTACGCATTAAGATGAGGCGTAACCAACTTGAACCCCTCAACGGCTGACAAGACAGAAATCGCTGGCGTAATTATGCTATCACCATAAAATAGCGTAACCCCTGCAAGGCCGAGCGAAATAAACAGCCATTTGTGTTTAAGTACGAGTCCCTTAATTATGGTCACGAGCGCCATAATGCCGCCCTCCCCCTCATTATCCACTCGCATAATCAGGCCGACAAACTTTATGGACACCACGATGGTTATCGACCAGATAATGAGCGAGATGATGCCGTAGACATTGCTTACATTTATCGGTATGTTTTGGCCTGAAAGGCCGAACACTGCCTGCAGCGCATAGAGCGGGCTGGTACCAATATCTCCAAACACCACGCCAAGCGCCACAATCGCCAACGGCGTAGACAGCTTCTTTGTTTTGGGCATATGTGCATTATAGCGTATCTAACATATGATCCAGTTGCAGCCCTGACCAACCCTCACTTTTTTGGCACCTAAAGAAAATCGATCTACAGTTTTTGTTGCAAGACTAAAACAAAAAGGTCGTTTCTCTATGTCTAGGATACAGAGGCTACAACATGCTATAAAGCATGTACGCGCAGCGTACATGCCCAAAGCCAAAGCCCGTCGCTTTCTCACTCGCGTGAACCAGCTCGCGCTGCGCGAATTAGTATCACTCAATGCCACAGACAGAGCTATTGGTGCCAAACGTTCCACCGGTGAGAACTGAAGCAATCCACTTACAGCTCTATGTTTACAACCACTACCGTATCCATTTATCCCTGAAGATGGCTCCGAAACAATACCTTGCTAAGCAGGCTCAGCTAGCAGTTGTGATGTTGTAGAAAAAGGTGTCTGAAATTTGGGGTCCTTGACAACTAAGGGCGTGATTTTTTGCGATTTTAATTTGAGAAAAGGGTCTATTTCTGCTTCAGAAACTCTCTTAGCTTCTGCGCGTATGGAAGACGTTGTTCAGCACTTACAAAGCTTTTTTGGTCGTGGTTCTGGTAAAGCTTATCATCAGTATAGCGAGGATAAACATGAACATGTAAATGCCACACATATTGATGACCTGCTGGCTCATTGTGCTGGCGATTAGATGTACCATCACAGTCATAAGTACTTCGAATGGCTATCGAAACTTTCTTAACAACCTTATACACTTCGGCGAGTTCGTCGTCAGGAATGTCATAAATATTTTCGTAATGCTTGTTAGGAAGCACTAGGACATGACCGGGATTGCTTATCCACCACTTTGGGGCAATGATTGCAGTCACATGGTCATTTTGAAAAATAATGTCTTGTTGTTTATTATGTTCACTTTCCTCACCAACAAGGAGCTTGCAGAAGGGACAGACATAATCTGATGGCTGGTGGTTAAACATTTTTACCGCATACCTTAATCAACATGGTATATCCATCCGGGTTGCCACTTCTTTGTTATACGCCAATCTTCAGCGAAGGCTTCTTCCCAAGTTTTTCCCCGCAACAGAACATCAAGCGCCAACTGTGGTGCTTTATGAGCAACGATAGCTACATTCTTGCCATCGTAGTTTTGTTTTAAGTCAGTTAGGAAGTCAGCAATATGAGCCTTGACATCTTCGTACGACTCACCGTTAGGAAATCTCTCGGTTATAGCTTTTTCCTGCATTGGCTCAACAATACTAGAGGGTTTTGCGTTGAAGTCCCCATAATTACATTCACGCAATCGTTTATCAATCACTATTGGTACTTTATCTTCAAAGGTTAGCTTGGCAGATTCTACGGCTCTTTTTAAATCAGAACAGAACACCACGTCAAACTTCTCAACTTCTATTTGACCTCTAAGAGATACCGACTGTTGCACTCCCAAATCCGAAAGTTCTACATCGGAGCTACCAGATGAAATATCTTTTTCGTTATCGGTGGTAGTCCCATGCACAAAATAAGTAATTTCAATCGCCATATTTACTAATATTAACAGATAAAAGCTGGTATTATTACTTTATGCAGAATCTTACATCGTTAAGCGAAGAAGACCAGAAGTTAATTGAAATAGCAGGGAATCACGCAAAAGAACGGTTTAAAAAATGATTTCATTAGTATTGCGATTTTTACGATTTCTACCTTATAACCGAGCAGTACAAGTTCGACGCGGATGAGATTTATAACCTACTCCGCAAGAAGCCAAAGAGCGAGAGCGCCAAACGGTGTATTACAAAGACGCCATCTTTGAACACGACGACTTACTAGAGGAGAAACTTAAAACCCTTTCATTCTCACCAATTGCAGTGAACAGTGTTTTTACAGCGTGACGGGCTTTCAATTACTCCTGGATCGAGCCATAGGCACTAATCATCTGGTCTGGGGTAAGTTGTGAGCTGTCAAGTGCAACGCATTGTATCAAAGTCTCTCTGCCTAGTATACCAAGTACTTCATGCCACGCATCCTGGTAACGAGACAGAAAGTAGGGGGAGTTAAAGCCCCAAAAACACTCAGTTTCATCACCAGCCTGCTGTCGTTTCCGAATACGTTCACGTATAACCTCAATTGGTGCATACACAAGTGCAATTCGGCCAGGTTTGAGTGCATCACTCTCGGCCCAGCGCCCCACAGCATCGCTAATCTCTACGGGGTTTCTCTCACCCACTATAACGCGCATCAGCCCGTGAGACACAAGCGTTACTAGACCATTGCTAGTTGCAGCAACATTATGCCCCGTGCGGAGTTCAGTATTTACACGTTGATCAAATTGTCTATTAAGTTCAAGGAAGATCCGCTCTCTTTGGTCAATAAATGGCCCATCAACGGGCGTCTCGATATGGGCGGCCTTAAAAGCCTTAGCTTCAGGGGTAATCGTGAGCTCAAGCACTGTAACACCGAAGTGTTCGTTCAGACCATTGAGGAATGTTGACTTACCTGAACCGTCAACCCCTAGTACCAGTGACAACTCACTTGGCTGACCTGGGAGCCGTTGAAATTTTGTCATGTATGCAATTCTACCTTACTTTATACCTGGCAGATTAAGGAGTAGCGTGGACCGCAAACTAGGTAATAAATAGCTACCTTAAGCCAAGCGCTGTTTCCGCAGCGTCTTTGAATGCTTCGATATCGTTGCCATCATTCTCAATACGAATATCTGCCATACCAATCACGGCAGCCATACCGAATTTTGTCGGATCCGTCTCGCCTACCGCCATGTCGCCGGCTTCTTTTTCCATAAATTGCTCAAACGTTACATGGTCATCAGCACGCCCGCGATTGGATAATCGCGCATAACGCACCTGCGAATCGGCATCAACCACCACGAGCTTGCCGCCCGCTTCTTTTAACCGCGTAGCCTCACCAGTTCCGCGAATACTCCCGATTACCAAACCAGCCGGCTGTAGGTCTTTTGGCAGAACGCCGGCGCGAATCCACCAATCCAACAAGCCAAGCTCAACCATGCCACCGGGGTACGCCACACGAAATGCATTACCAACTCTCCCCAATGGTGATTCATTGCCGCCACGTTGTATAGAATGAAATACCGCCTGAGAAATCTGACGTAAGCTATTGCTTGTATTGAATAGCAAAAAACCATGGCGCTCGACAAGCATGTCCATCAAAGAGTCCTTACCACTACCGTTCGTGCCGGCTACGCCGTAGATTGTTACGTCCTTAAAGCTACTCACGAAGCTCGGATCATGCACTACTTCTTGTTGTAATAAACTAAAGTCATCCATAAGTTAATCGTTATCCCTTTCGTATATAGAGTACCAGAGAACCGGCCATACTGCGCATGGGTATATACTAGTCAGTATGATATCTAAACATAAACATCAAAAATATATAGAACCTTCTAAAAAAGATTTCTTACGTTCTTTAAAGATTAGCTCGAAAAAACGCGCAAAACGGTAAGGCAAGCTTACTTGATGTAGTCGTGCAGTTTCTTGGCGTCTTTGTGCTTGCGCAATTTGGCAAGCGCCTTGGCTTCAATCTGACGGATACGTTCACGGGTAACGCTGAATTCCTGGCCGACTTCTTCAAGTGTGTGCTGTTTGCCGTCTTCCAAGCCGAAGCGCAACTTGATGATCTTTTGTTCGCGTTCACTGAGCGCACTCAACACGCCCTTCACCTGCTCTTTGAGTAGCTGGTTGGTGGCTGACTCTTCGGGGCTGATTGTATCTTCGTCTTCAATAAAGTCAGCCAGTACCGAGTCCTCGTCATCGTCACGAATGGAGGCATCAAGCGAAGAAATGTCCTGCTTAATCTTCATGATATGCTCGACTTTATCGACGTCGATTTCCATGGCCTCAGCAATTTCCTCGTTGGTCGGCTCACGGTTCAACTCCTGGGTCAGACGGCGCTGGGTTCGCAGCAGCTTATTGATAGTCTCAACCATGTGCACCGGTATACGAATCGTGCGGGCCTGATCGGCAATAGCACGGGTAATTGCCTGGCGGATCCACCAGGTGGCATAGGTTGAGAACTTAAAGCCCTTATCCGGATCAAACTTCTCGACGGCACGTAGTAAACCTGTGTTGCCTTCCTGGATCAAATCAAGGAGGTCCAAACCACGACCGACATAGCGCTTCGCGATAGATACTACCAAACGCATATTCGCTTCTGCCATCTTGTCTTTCGCGACCTTGTCGCCGGCAACTACGCGGTGCGCCAGATTCAATTCTTCTTCCGCGGACAGCAGTGGGATCTTTCCAATTTCCCGAAGGTACAGGCGAACTGAGTCGTCAGCGACGTCGTCCTCGAGGTATACGCGGCCCCCTTCATGGGTAATATCTTCTTCAAGCAGGTCAGCGTCTTCACCGCCCCATTCGTCGCTCAGCTCAACCGCGGCCGGCTCTTCAGCTTCACTCGCCGTAATTTCTATATTGGCGTCAGCTAAATCGGTATACAGTTGGTCGAGTATCTGGGCATTCTCAGGAGTATCCGGGATTGCTATGAAAATATCCCGCTGATCAATGCCATTATCCTTCTTAGCTTTGGCTAAAAGCTCTTGTCGTTGCTGTTCTAAATCCACGGTCTGCACTTCCTTTTTCTTCTTGTCAGCCATATCTAGCCCCCCTTAGCTTCCTTTAATAATGCATCTAACTGTTTTACACGAGTAAGCAGCTCGGCGGTCATCGCCTCGTCTGCATGCCCGAGATCTGCTACTAACTTTTGCTTTTCGTGTTTGACATACTGCCCTACTAAACGGTTGCGCAATCTGGAAGCTTCATATTTCAATTCAAGCGGTTCCAAACCCCGGTAGAGTTCCTCATACTGTAATACTAAAATTTTAACATAATCTGCTAAACTTTGCACCATGCTCTTCAGCTCAACGGGCTTTCCGGAAAAATCCGAGTTATGAACCAGGAACGCGTAGAGCTCCCTGGCCGGCTCTCGCGCGAACATACCGACGTCCATTTGGCTCAAGTTATCTCGAAGCAGTGGGTGCATGAGCATCAGGCACATGAAGTGGTCCTGAGCCTTATTGTAATCAACCGTCGCCTGATCGAGCTGTGGTATATCCTGTCGTGGTTGCTTTAACTGCTTTGTCGTCTCGCCTGCTTTTTGATTCATCTTGGAAATGAGTGCCTCTTTACTGACGCCTGCCAGTTCCGCAATTTTATTCAAATAGTGATCCTGCTCAACGCTGTCGCTGAGACTCCGAACAATCGGAAGCAGCACGTCGCTGAACTGACGTTTGCCGACCGCGCTTGATAGATCGAGCGCCTGTTCGTAGCGTTCAATCAGCCAATCGAGGGCGTACTTTGGTTGTTCTATAATCTGCTGCCAGACCGCAGGATCCTGCTTGATGAGTTCATCCGGATCTTTGCCGCTCGGGATTGTAATGATACTTAATGAAACGCCGACTTTACTAGCAATCGGGATAGCCCGCTCAGTTGCGCTAATACCTGCCTTATCGGCATCAAAGCTCAGCCGTATATCCGGTGTCAGCCGGCTCATAGCTTTTAGGTGCTGCTCGGTCAACGCAGTGCCGGCAGTGGCCACTACTTGCCGAACGCCCGCCTGGTGACTCATGATAACGTCGAGGTTGCCTTCGGCAATAACCGCATACTTCGATTTCCGGATTGCTTCCTTAGCCAGGTGCAGTCCGTATACATGTCGGCTTTTATCGTAGAGTACCGTCTGTGATGTGTTGATGTACTTGGGAGCTTGTTTATCGTCGGTCAGCAAGCGGGCAGTAAAGCCAATAACTCGCCCTTGCCCGTCTGCCAACGGTATCATCAGGCGGCCGCGGAACATATCCTGCAGACCGCCGCGATAGGACCGGGCAGTTAAACCGGCGGCTCGTATATCTTCTTCGGTAAATTTCTTACTCTTTAAGAAATCTACGAGGGCCGAACCGGTATTGGGTGAATACCCGAGTTGCCAGCGCAGTGCAGTCTCTTTAGTGAATTGGCGTTTTTTGAACACATACTCCAATGCCAACTTACTGCCGCTAAATTGTACCTGGTAAAACTTGGTGGCGAGTTCCAGGGCTTCGTATGCCCGTTCCTTTTGTTTGGCATTACTACCGCCCCGTTGACCACGGAATTGTTCAAGGTCGACGCCGGCTTTCCGGGCGAGTAACTCAAGCGTCTGACGAAAATCTAACCCCTCCATCTCCATGACGAAGCTGAACATATCTCCGCCCCTGCCGGAGCTGAAATCGTGCCAGATCTGTTTCTCAGGACTGACCACAAAGCTTGGCGTACGTTCAGCACTAAAAGGGCTTAAACCCTTCCAGTTACTACCGGCCCGTTTAAGTTGCACATACTCACCAACCACATCTTCTATGGCAAGTCGGCTCTTAATTTCCTCTACGGCATCCATCTATCTCATATTGTACGCTATCTGTTGTTCAGAGAGGATAGCCGGGCTACAAAAGGCGTGTATCTCTATAAAATTCTTCGGGTGGACTCGTCAGTAACGACCAGACGCGCTGCATCATAGTGACATGTATTAACTCGCCCGCCGTGCGCCGGCTATTTCTTCCGGCTCACGCGCCGCACCTCATCCGAAACGGTATCTCTAACTTTACCGCTATATCGATCGTATCGGCTTCATGTGGCAACGCCACCTGTCGCTTGCAACCCATACTAAAAGCATCGCCGTAGCCTATCAAATCCGGAAGCATTAAGAACAGCTACTTCCCTCTCAAAAGGTACTTATGGTTAAATAAGGGACATGCAACCACAGCAACCGTACAACAATCCGTACGATTTCATTGTGAACCCCGAGAAGCCGCAGCGTCAGCCGGTGCTTAATTTAAACGGCTCCAGTATGGCCATGCGCATCGGACTTATTGCCGGATTAGTCGTTGTCATCATGATCGTGATCGTGATTGCCAGTTCAATCTTTTCATCAAGCGGCGGCAACGTTACCAATATGACGTCGGTGGCGCAGGATCAGGTTGAACTCATTCGGGTTGCCACTGAAGCGTCACAGAATCAAAGTAATGATATCAGCCAAACCACGACACTTTACTTTGCCGACAACTGCCTTTTAAGTCTCAGCTCTGAGAACCAGCAGCTTTTGTCCTTCTTAAACGCAAACGGCGTGAAGTTAAGCACCGCTCAGCTCGCCCTCAAGCAGAACTCACGTACCGATGCAGCCCTCCAGGCGGCAGCCGCATCCAGCACCTATGACACCGCATTCTTAACGGCCATGCAGGGTGATATGAGTACGTATGTTTCTGACCTCAAAGTTGCATTCAATGCCTCTACGAACCCAAAGGAAAAGCAACTGCTCTCTACCGAATATAAAGATGCACTACTACTCAACCAGCAACTGACGAGCGCGTTAAATAACGTCAACGTCGGTACGTAATACTGAAGTCACATTTGTCCATGTCCCTAATGATCGTGACAGGAAATTTACCGTTTACTTGCCGCTGGCAATTTCAGTGATGCCAAGACGCTCGCGAGTCTGCTCCTCTTTACGCGCTTCCGCGCGCAAGTAAGCTCCTAGCAGGCAACGTCTTGATCGAGCTTGGTATGCTTGGGCGTATATTGCATAAGGTAGCTTGGGCCGCCCGTAAACTGATGACCCGTACAGTACTTATGAGCCTGAGTGGCGGTCGTCCAGGTTGTAGCCCCCCAGCTCGGCCAGTTATTCTGCCAGCTACCGGTGATGGTCTTCCACTGCGCGGACGTACTGTAGACACCAACAGTTGATACGCCATTGGCTACCAGTGCGTCACGCTCACCCTGCAGACTGTTCTGGTTTTGTGTCACGTTACTGTTCCAGGTGTTTGCGGTCTCAACGTCTAGCCACCAGGTAGCGCTGCCGACCCCGGCCGACGTTGCAGCATTGTAAGCGTACAGGCCGGCGTTATAGCCATAGTTATACGCGAGACAGTTATTATCCCCGCTAGCACACACCTTCGGACTTGTTGCATTAATATATGACGACTGGTTGTACCAGCCGGTATTGACGTACAAACTCAAGTTGAGCGGGAAATCTTTTGCCTCTTGTGCTAAGCAAAGATTGGTCGAATAGCCGGTACCGTCTGATACGCCGACAATCCCGAAACTTACCGTCGGTACTTTAGCGCTACAATTCGGCCAACCGACATCGACGCCGGTCGAGCCGGAAACGTACTGTCCCTGCGCCGCCGCCATACCGGTCATAAAGGTTATTGCTGCAAGCACCGTACCGAATGAGAGGAGGAGTTTTTTCATACTGGGAGTCCTTATGCTTATGTTAGTTTCTAGTATATCCTATCTACAATTCAGCGGCGTATTGACACGATATTTTTGAACAACGTAGTCACCGCGCCCCGGGCGGGCGGTAGCCCGAACCCGATGTGGGTGAATGGCGTCGCCGGGTTCGGCATCATGCCTAGGATAAGTCCTGAAGGGTCGCAGATACCGGCAATGTCCAACTCAGAGAGCCGTTCGGGGTCAAATTCAGCTGGATCAGCAAACCGACAAACACTATCCCCGATCTTGAGGTCAATCCACCGGCACACAAAGTGCCCCGCCTCGTTATCCGCCAGAGTTACCAGATGGCGACCAAGAGTGCCATCCGGCAGCAATCCGGTCCGCAAGCGCGAAACAGTCAGTTTTTCACAAGTTCGTAAGAGTGGCGGATCAAATCCTGGACTTCTTCCCAGGTCAGCTGGCCGGTAAGAACCATGGTATTCCAATGCTTCTTGTTTAAATGGTTGCCCGGCATGACGCTTTCGTAGCGTTCACGCAGCCTTTGCGCCAACTGCGGGTCACATTTTAGACTCAAACATAGCGGGCTGCTCTGCTCTTCAATCAGGGCAAACATTTTATCGCCAAGTTTGTAGACGGCGATACCTTTGCCGAACGGATAGTCCAACGAAGCATTCGGCATACTCAGGATGTAGTCTTCAACGGTTTTGTGATCCATATTTATCTATCCAAATAGTATCAGATAACCCCTCAAGCGTCAGCTATCCGGCGATAAAACGGCGCACCAATGAGCGCCAGGAGGCGTGCCAATAGCAACAGGTAGAATAGGGCAAAAGTAATCGGCAATCCAAGTACATAGGCTCCCTTTCGCCACAGGTTAAAACGCCCTTCCTCATTGATGGCGATCACCAGGAACGCGCTTAAGCCCGCAACGCAAAGGAGCAGCAGTGTCGACTCGTGCAAGTACAATGCCACATATAAAAAGTATCCAATGAGCAGCGGCCCGGTCAGCGATAAAATAATCGAACAACTAATATAACCGAGTTTCAGCCATGACCGCCCGTTCATTCCCAAGTTTCGCAGCGTACGGACATATGCCCGGTAGTTTCTGAAGAAGAGTTTTCGGTACGACCCCAGCGCCGGTACGCCAACCGTGACATCCTGCGCGTAGTGCACATGCAACTGTCGGCGGTCCCGTTTACGCAGGTAGGCGCTACGCCTATATAGGCTCATGCGCCGGACGTTTACCAATAGGCCCGCCACGCTTAAAAACTTATCCGACCGTTGCGCCAACAGCGCGTAGTAGCGCTCAAATAATCCGATGACGCTGGCGTGCGATTCGATGTAGCGGTTCACGTTAAGCGCGTCGATGGATTCGTCATCCACAAAGTGACGCACCGCGCATATAAGCGCCTCACGATCGATGTAGCCGCCGGCAGGTATGCTTAAGATCAGCTCACCGCTGCTGTAGTGCTTAACCGCCCGCTTAAGGGCATGCCTTACCCCCTCGTCTTCCCGGTGCGTTATGAGGCGGATCGATTGTTTGGGGTGCTGCTCTATGTAGCCTTTGACGACTGCTTTCGTATAATCTTCGGAACCTAAGTCGACCACCAGCATTTCCACTTTCCGGTAGCTATCCTTTAGGATACTGTTGAGCGTAAACATAATACTGTCAGCGTCGTTGTACGCTGAGACCAGGACGGTAATGAGCGGTCGCACCCGGTATTTCCGGGCATACGGATGACGCTCATAGGCTTTTTTGCGCTGCAAACTCCGGGCATCATAGGTAAATACGCCCACGATATGCGCGAGCGTCAGCGCGCCGCCGGCAAAGGCGGCCATAATCATCATTGGAACTATTATCTGGTCTATGGTCACTGGACTACCCTTTCAAACGTAAAGAGGTACATCGTTCGGTACTGGTTCAAACTGCCGGTGCAGGTCTGGATTAATAGTACCGACGGCCCCTGATAATCAAGGGTGGTTACGTCGTAGGGCCCGACGCTCCAGGTTTTTGTGAACGTATAGGCAAACTCATGGCCGTTTGTTGTATACACGAATGCTTCAGCACCGAGGGCTGGGGTCACATGCCGAAGCGCGCCAAACACATAATCGTTATTATGCCCGTAAATGAACGTCTCGCCGCCGACATTGTTGGCCGGCGCACTGACAGTCGCGAACTGCGCCAGGTAGCCATTGAGTGTCCATGAATCGGTGGTTGGATCGTAGACACCTGGCACCACCGGCAAATCCAGCTGCTCACTCGGAATCGTAATCCGATTCGGCACACCGCTGATCTCCACGATTTTCGGCGCAGCTGGCTGGCCGCTGACCACTTGTACAGGCACAGAGGGCACAATCGGCTTGGCAGCAACGTACGGTGTACCGACCGCAAAGCCGATGACACTTAGAGTCATCACATACAGCAGCGCGCTTTTGAATATAAAGCGCGCTCGCTGTAAAAGTGAAATACGTGTATACATTGGCTGCAAACGAGTGTTATCTACTCCTTAACTGCTACGCGGCGGTACAAAGCGCCCGCTGCGTACGAAATGCCAAGTACGCCGATCATCGCACTCGTTGCAATGACCGCGTTGTTCACAACGTGATTACTACCGGTTTCCGGCAAAGAACCTGCGGCCACCGATGTCTTCGACAAGTTACTGGCGCTATTGTAGCTCGGGCAGGTTTTGCTTGAGCCGCAACTGCTGGAGCTTGAAGAGCTGCCGCTTGTGGAGCTCGTCGAGCCACCACAGTTGTTTGATGCGCTAACATTGGTGCTCGTACTGTTTGAGTTATTAGCACTACCCGAGTTCGAGCCGCTAGCAGTGTTACTGGTTTGATTGGTGTTGTTGTTTGAACTGACGTTATTCGTGCAGTTTGTGGTTGTGTTTGTTGTAGACGTATTTGTATTAGTGCTCCCTGTTGCTCCTGCAACGCCCCCCATGAGAACTGCTCCCACCACCGCGGTAGATAAAACTTGTAGAAGTTTTTTCACGTTGGTATCCCTCTCCAGTTAATATTAAGGTGTCTATATTTATATATCACTGACATACATATGACAAATATTAAATTATATTATATACATAAGCATTTTGTGTCATGCTCTTTATTAGGTCAGTGATAGAACCGGTCTACGGTCTTGGCGATTCTACCCTCTAGGCGCGAGGTTGTGCTTAGTAACCCCTATGCTGAGACTTAAGCCTCATGCTCATGTTGTATTCGATCTAGAAAAATTCACACGTGTTCACTAACCTATGTAGGCATGTGTGTATCTATGCCGCTACCTGCAGACTAACTTCCCGCTGAACATTCACATCCCTGCCAAACATGCCAAGCGAAACCAGATTAATCATGTTGTACTGACTGCCATACTGCCGCATCGCGTTGCGCTTACGAATCTGTGCTGGTGCATCTAGTTCGGTTACTTCGGCCGTTAGTCCCACGCCTATCAGCTTGCTGGCCCGTGCGCTTATGCGCTGAGTAAAATTCGACGACGGGCTGGATGGCATTTGCATATATGGAATGTCAGCATAAAAAGACACTTTTCTCCCCTGCTGTAACAAATATTTGCCCAGCTCACGAATGGTTACGTGGTCAGGGTGCCGCCATAAAGCGCTACCGGCGAGCGGTGCATAAAAGGTAGCATCACTGTCAACATGCGCAAGTACGGCACGAGCGATATCGGGGACGCTTCGCTCAGGTGCTTTATATTGGCCATCCAGAAATTCAAGATTACGAAAAGTAACACCGACATCTTTGAAGATGGCGGTGTTTTCTCGCAACCTGCCTTGCATCATTGCCGCGCTGTCAGCTTTTCCACATAGCCTGTCCCAGATCGTTTTCGTCCCTTTGGCCGGGATGCCTGCAAAGATAGTGATAACCGTTGTGTCTGGCTCGGATAATACGTGCCAGCAACTAAAGACGGCGTCATCAAGATGGGGTGAAAGTATAACGGTAGCCATACTTATGTAATAGTAACAGACTAGTACTACTCCAGTAGGCCTCCAATGTGTAATAATAGAGCACACATGGAACATCTGAAGCCACGCTTTAGCATTGTTATACCGTGCTACAACGAAGCCCGTTATATTACTCAAACCCTAAAATCTTTACAGCGGCAAACGTACGTCGGTTCGTATGAAATCATTGTCGTCGATAATAACTGCACTGACGACACGGTTAACATTGCCTTGTCGTATGGCGTACGAACGGTAGCAGAAAGTCGGACCGGTGTGTGCTGGGCAAGACAAGCTGGTACCGAAGCGGCCCGTGGAGAGATTGTTATATCAACTGATGCTGATACGATTTACCCTGAAGATTGGCTACAGACCATCGATACCCTGTTTCAAAAATATAAGAAATGCGTTGCAGTTACCGGGCCCTGCGTATACAGAGACGGTCCGTGGTGGGGAAAGCAGTATCCGAAAATACTGTTCGGTACCGTGAACGCGGTTAGTAAACTTATCGGCAGACCATTCTATGTAACCGCAACTAATATTGCCTTTAAGAAATCGGCCTGGACCCAGTACCGGACCACGTTGACGCAAGGCGGTGATGAGCTAGCCCTCCTGCATGACCTTAAGAAAAAAGGTAGAGTCATCTTTACGAACGCGAATCCGGTGTATACTTCCGGACGCCGCTTATCCAAGGGTTTGATATATAACCTGTTCGTAACCTTTTTGATATATTACCTGCTTGCATACTATGTAAACAGAGCCCTGGGTAAGACTGTCATCGGAACGTATCCGGCGTTCCGCATCATCAAGCCAGCCCACCGTCGTTGGGCGACGATCTATGGATCGATGCTCGTGGTCCCAGTGGCTGCATTCGTGCATTTGCCCAGACATGACACCTTATTGCATCAATTGGCTGAAACATTTGGGGTGGTAAAGAATTCACCCCTTCCTAAGCGACAAGACGCGAGCCCTTCCTCAAGTCACCTATCCAAACCTACTACCGACAAGTCAACTGCAGATACCCAATACAATCGATAAATTGGCACTTTTCTGAATAGCATACCGGCTAACCCGGCGTATCGTCGTGGTCAAATAAGACCACCTTTATGCCGTCGGCTATATAATCACTCACTGGTCAAACTCTCAAACTGCTCTTTATCAAAGCAAACGTCAGGGTTAGTCTCATCAACGACTACGTAATTATCAGCGTTAAAAGGCGGCGTGTTGATAACCGCCAATACTAAGTCCTTTTTTGGTAGTGTAAAGTGCGTCGTGTCAGGCGGCGTAACAATAACGGTACCTTTTTCTATTGGCTGCAGATTGCGACCAACAACGATTTGCCCTGAGCCTTGAAGCACAATATATATTTCAGTCACGCCGTTAGCGTGATAATGCGGCTCCGATACTTTTAGCTCACGCATATCAGCAATTGCGAATGTCTCGTTAGGTCGGTCTATTGGATTTGGTAGCTCATAAACAGGACCGCAGCCAGTCGGTTTTGGCTCAACGCCCTCTACGAGCTGTCGCCAATCTTGCACACTATCTAGATATGGTTTCCAAGCAGCAACAACGCCTTCCATTTGCCTGTCGTAATCACTCATTACATTTGCTCCATTAACTTTGATAAAGCTGTCTTTTTGTAGTGTCGCAGTTTACGCTCGCCGATACGGGTAGGTTTAAGCGTGCCTGACTTATCCCAATTACGCAGCGAGTTGGGTGCACTCGCAATAATTCGCAAGCCTGTTTAAGTGTTAGAAACAGTAATTCTGGTAAATCTTGCTGTGACATATACTCTCACACTTGATACCACTAGTATACAAGAATAAGAGAGACTGCGATTGCGCAGTTTTGGGAAAGATTTTATATCGTACCTAAAAGACATTCAGAAAGACAAACTCACAACTGGCACGGTATAT
>CAYVOS010000008.1:14990-16406 GCA_964453515.1 uncultured Candidatus Saccharibacteria bacterium
TATAGCTTCATGTAATAAACGTTCAGTCTGGCTCCCCTTACACCATTCAATCAGTAACTAACTTTTGAGCTTAATACCGACGGTGATTATTTAAAAGATTTAGCGAGAAGGTTAAGTTTACATTTACCAAGTTTATGGGCTCTAGCAACTTAGGATACATTTAACGAAAATATCTTTTTACTGAATACCGGTTTACCGTGATGTTGTATACATTCCTTGCACAAGTTGTCGTCGTGTTGGCTTAATGGCTTCTGTGACTATCTACCTAACAGTTTGTTGATTTTCTCTGCAACTTTTTGAGGTCGTGAGTTTCTTAAAGAAGTAATTTGTTTTTCGAGGTCATGAACTCGACTTTCAAGTTTCAGTTTTTCATCTAACAAATATCCGCTCTTTTCGTGCCCACCAAATGCTGAGTTTAATCTACTTAGCATGAGATTTTGGTTAAAACCACAGTACACGTTCATGTATTTGTTATTGACGACATTTTCATAATAAAACTCATACCTTGTATTTTTGTCATTTAAGTCCATATAGTTACCTTCATGAAAAGCAAATATATATGGGAAACTCTTATAGGATAGCTCTATAAAATCAGGAAGACTCATGCGATTAAAAACATTAAGACACCAGTGATTAACTTCCATGATGACTTGCGGTTTAAATTTTTTTATAAACAAACTTGCGCCTCTTAAAAAGTTAGGTTCATGACCTTCAATATCAACCTTGATTAATGAGCATTTTGTAATGCCTAAGCGTTCGTATTCTTCATCAAGACGGGTTAGTTCTATAGTATCGTTTTTATGACCACTGATCTGTTCTCCATCTTCATTAACAAATGCACCTGATGAATTAGTGGTAGCGATCGTGAGCGTTGCTGACTTCTTAGAATCGCTTAGACCAATATTATTCACCACAATATTATTCACTTTGTTGATTACCATATTTTTTTTGAGTAGTTTGTACGTAGTTTTGGCGGGTTCAAAACTAAAAATTTTGCCATTTGGACATAACACGCTCATAGCCAGAGATATGTAGCCAATATTAGCACCTACGTCTAGAATCCAGTCATCTTCAGAAATTGAAGCAGTTAGAATATTCACAATATCTTGTTCAGCTAGACCATCTCTGTCGATATGTGACTCAAAATAGCTATCACCCTTTGTCCCTATCAACCTGAACGATCTTCCGAGAATAAAAATTTGCCGTTCTAATTCTTTATAATCCATGCTTTTCCTTGTTTTTAATAATTAGCACCCGTACTAGGTGGATTACGCCACAGTAGGGTTTAACCTACTGGTTTCATACGGATACCATTTTATTGGCTAAACCGTACACGAAACGTGCAAGAAAAATCTGCTGTAACGCGAATGCGGAAATGAATCCGGACAGTACTCACATAAAATGCGGTTTTGAATC
>CAYVOS010000009.1:0-15860 GCA_964453515.1 uncultured Candidatus Saccharibacteria bacterium
TCATACCGAAGACGTTTATGCGAAGTGTCCTACTATATTTCTAATTTTCTGAGTAAGAGGTTACTCCGAGGTACTTTGACAAGCAGATAGCACAAGGTGAGAAGCAAGCGTATAGCAGTACGTTTACCCCTCATCTTGTGTGTATTAGGAAAAACACACGCTCGCTATGCGAGAGGCAGCCCTGCCAAAGCTGAGGAGAGAGTAGTTAAATGAACACTGGTTCAGCCATCCTGCTCGCCCTCGGTCTGACCGTCGGCAGCTTCCTGTACGAACTCATCGTCAACAAGCGGCGCTGGGGTCAGGCGACCGAACACAGCTACTTCATGGCGTTCGCCATCCTGGTGTTCGCCATCACCAACCACAACAACCACCCCCACGCCTGGGATGCCATCCTGCTCGCCCTCGGTCTGACCGTCGGCAGCTTCCTGTACGAACTCATCGTCAACAAGCGGCGCTGGGGTCAGGCGACCGAACACAGCTACTTCATGGCGTTCGCCGTGTTGATATGCATGTTGACGGCAACGTCGTGAGTGGTGGAGCGAATGTGGCAAGTGGATATGGGTTAAAACCTGGATTCACGGTCTCCGTGATGTTTTTCCTAACCCCATGTCTGCTTGTCATATTCGCTCCATAACTGTGTGGTTATGCTGATGAGTCCTAAAGGACGAAAGCGGACTAACGTAATCTGTTCAAGTCGCATCACGTTTATCTTCGCGAAATACATAGTATACCCCTGTTAAAGTTCATAATCGAACACATTTTTGCCTTCTATTGCAGTGGCTACTGGGGCTTTGATTTCGTCCAAAATGCTCTTTTGCTTGCCATACTCCCAGTAAGTTTTGAGCGAGTTAAGGAGTACGTCTAGCTGTTCAAGGTTAATCGCTCCTACTCGACCATTTTTGATTTCGATATTAGGCAATAAAAACTGGGCGCCGACTTTGATAACCTGTGTAAAAACCCAGGTGGGGGTTCTCACATAGAGGCCACAGCCGCTAAAAATATTGAACTCCCTGAATGATATTATTCAGATAATCATTCGTCGGCAAAAGCAGCCGAAACTACTTCAGACCCAGTCTCTATATTATACCCTGTTACGGTAATATATTCAGCACCAGTTGCTCGAGGTGGGTCAGGAATCCGCCAAACCCTCCTAGCAGTACCAACCCGAAAATTATGAATATACCTATCGGCTCGATTTGTCCCATGATTTCCCTAAGACCATCTGGTGCAAATGCGTATAGCACCCGCGATCCATCAAGCGGCGGTATAGGAATAAGGTTAAAAACGAAAAGTACGACGTTCAAACCCGTAAACAATTCGAGTGACTGCACAATAAATGATCCAGGAAGGAAGAACCTCGTCATGAAGGCTGCGATAAACGCCAGTACGAAGTTTGAGAGCGGCCCAGCGAAAGCCAGCATAGCAGCTCCGTAATCTCCATATTTTACCCGTTCGGGGTTAAACGGTACTGGTCGCGCTGCCAAAATAGGGGCATGGAACAGTAGTAACGTTACTGCTGGTAGTAGTAACGTCATAATGGGGTCAATGTGGTGGAACGGGTTAAGGCTAAGACGCCCTTCTTCTTGGGCTGTCGTGTCTCCAAGTTTATAGCCCACAAAGGCATGCATGAATTCATGCACCGTCATCGATACTAGAAGTGATACGATGACGACGATAATATACGTGAGTCCAAAGTTCCCTAACATACTGATCTATAGTATACCACTTTAGCTGGTTGACTTATCAGTTCAGAAGCATTAAAATAACACCTTGAATCGAAGGATAGAATTATGCAGAAATGTGATATCACCGGCAAAGGCAAACAGTTTGGTAACAACGTTAGTTTTTCGCAACGCCACACCAAAAAAGTCTGGAAGCCTAATCTGCAAACCAGAACAATGGTCGTAGACGGTAAGAAGATTAAGGTAAAAGTTAGCACGCAAGCTCTTCGTACATTGAAGAAGCTCGAAGCTGTCAGCAAATAATCACTCTTACGCCTAGCATTAAAAAGCCTCGGAAGTCGAGGCTTTTTTACTGTAATGAAAAATACCCTAGGATTTATCGAGAACAATAAGTTGTGTCGTATCACTAAGATCGGCAAGTTTAACACGAAGCTTCTGGGCCGTTTCTTTAACCTCCATACCAAGTGCCTTAAGCGCGTCATCAAGTGACTGTTGAGGGACCGGAAAGTTTAGTGCCTTATCTGCAAAATGTGTTGGGATTACCAACTTCGGTTCAATCTTCTTAATAATGCCAAGAGCGCCAACTGGGTCCAAGGTATACCCATTACCGCCAACTGGCGTAATGAGCACGTCTATCATACCGATTCGCTCAAGCTCGGTATCACTTAAATCGGGATAAATGTGGCCAAGCACTAATACGTTGATGTCCTTTGAAGTAAACTTATACATAGTACCCGTACGCGTCCTATCTTCATCGGTGTGTGCTCTGACTGGGATTCCTTGGATAGAGAAGTCTGCAACTTCAAACTCCCCAGGGCCTGCAATAGTTAGCTTGCTCTCAACTTTGATATCTGATTTCGGCCCCGTAAAAAGGACAACGTCACCGTTCTTGGCGATTGACTTACCGCCAAGCTCTGAGAGATTATCATCTACGATAGCACGTACTCCCGGTACTGAAAGTGTTACGCAATTAGCGCCATAAAATTGTATATCCATTAAACACCTCTCTTTATTCACCAGAATATTAACTTAACATCTGTTGCTTATCAATGAGTACCTGCTTTTTCGCATCTCGGATACTCAAGACAAAACGATCATTGATTTGTTCCCTATATTGGTAATCGTCGAGGGAGAGAACAGCATACCTGATCTCTTTACCCTCTTTTGTTTCCAACTCAGATACAAATTTCTGTAGCTTATTCGGGTTAACTTCACCAACGATCAATAGGTCTACGCCGCTCGTCTCATCGCGAGTAAACTGGCCCGTATAAAGTGCCAGGTGGATATTTCCCAGTTCTCGCAGCTCTGGTGAATCATTCGCTACAACTGGAGCATTCTTCTTGTGGTCTTCCCCGGTCGTCTCAGCCTGTGTCTCGATACTCCCAAATATTGTCCGAAGTGGCTCATAAAACTCGTACTTTTGACTTACTTCATAGTACAAGCGGTTGTTAGTCGTATCGGACGTGATAATACCAATCTGCAGCAAATTCGAAAGCTCACGCCTAACCGAGTTAATCTGCTCATCGATCTTTCGAGTTATTTCCCGCACATAGAATGAGCGGTTAGGATTGCTATAGAAGAGGCGTAATAACTTTACGCGCGTCTTCGATCCAAACAGTTGCTCAACCATATTGCCATTGTAGCAGAATATGAGTGGCGTTAGAAAAGTTATTTGTTCAAGAATGTTGTTATTAACGCTACAGCATCATCCTGCTTACTGATCCAATGAATACTTTTATTCCGCTTAAACCAGGTGCGCTGTCGCTTCGCCAAATTCATGGTTGAGCTAATGATTCGCTCACGGGTTTCACTGATCGTTTGTGAGCCGTCAAAGTACTCATGGAATTCTCTGTAGCCAATCCCCTTCATAGGTTCCGCGTCCCACCCATACTTTTTTGCCAGTGTAGCTACTTCGGCTTCAAGATCCGAGTCTAACATGACATCAATTCGATGTGCTATACGTTCGCGTAATTCCTCGCGAGGCACCTGCACACCAATAATCAACGTATTCGGTCGTAACTCAGCAGACCGTACCGGGCGAGCGCCACTCGACTCGATAAGGCGAATCAGTCGTCGTTTATTCCGGACATCAATGCCCTCCAACCCATATCCAGCCGCATTGATCATATCAAGCAACTCATCTATAGAGCGGCTATTTAATTCGGCGCGCATATCCGTCGACGGCGGGGACAGGAAGCTGTAATTAAATAAAATGCTATCTATATATAATCCGGTTCCACCCACAAGAATCGGCAGCTTTTGACGACTGACTATGTCTACGATTGCAGATGAAGCTTCGCGCTTATATTCGGCTGCGCTGAAACCTTCGCGGGGGTCGGTGATATCTAAAAGGTGATGCGGTATACGATCGCGTTCTGCTCGATTAGGCTTTGCTGTACCGATTGAAAAGTCTTTGTACACCGTCCATGAGTCTGCGGCAATTATCTCACCGTTAAATTTCTCAGCAAGACTAAGCGCAAGATCCGATTTGCCGGATGCCGTTTCGCCGACAACAACCACTATAGGAGGGTCGTCTGATCCGGATGCCATAAAAACCTTCCTACTTCCACTTTAAAATCGTCTGATACCTCCACTCCGTCCGCCTGTAACTGCGCACGATGCCCAGCTATGCCTCCGTGCGGCCAACCACGGGCGAGCCCTCCCTGTTTATTGACAACTCGTTGCCAGGGCAAATCCTCTGGACCACGGTTAGCAATTTGCCCCACCTCCCAGGCAGCCCACGCTGCGCCGCACAAAGCGGCAATCTGCCCATAGGTCATAACTCGCCCACGCGGAATTTGAGCCACTAATGCGTAGACTCTTTCGTTGAATTTGGCATCGACGCGACCCATCGGTTTAATTGTATCAACTTGCTAGAGCGAAGTCTTACTTACACGAGACTTTGCATCATGTGCAATCGTCTTTAAGAATTCTTCTACGGTGTGCGACTCATGCGCTTCACTCACCTCAAGATCTTTCCGAATCCGTGGTAACAGTTCACCAGTTTCTATCTCTTTCTCGCCTATTACCACTGTATATGGCACTTTAAACAGCTCAGCATTCCGAATTTTCTTGCCGACAGATTCATTGGAGCTATCGACGGCCAACCTGAGGCTGAGATCTTTTGCCCGACCGGCAATCTTTTCCGCAAACGCCACCGTCTTATCTTCCTGATTCACCGTAAGTAACCTAATCTGCTCAGGCGCTACCCATACGGGGAACTTTCCGGCAGTGTGCTCAATGTAAACGCTCAAGAATCGTTCAATCGAGCCAAGCAGCGCCTTGTGGACCATGACCGGGCGTTTCTTGGTTCCGTCTTCAGCCGCATACTCGAGACCAAACCGTTCCGGCTGCACGAAGTCAAGCTGAATCGTGGCCAACTGGTTCTCCCGACCGAGCGCGTCTTTGACCACAAATTCAATTTTTGGGCCGTAGAAGGTCGCTTCGCCTTCCTCAATCACGTATTTAAAGCCTAGCTTGTCTGCAATCTTCTGGATAGATGATTGAGCGCGCTCCCACAATGCCCTGTCGCCGAAGTACTTATCTGAGTCATCACGGAACGCAAGCCGTACACGAAATGGCATTTCGAAAACATCTTCATACATGATCTTTACCATGTTTGCGATCGATTCAAACTCAGCTTCGATCTGGTCATCCCGGACAAACGCATGACTATCGTCCTGCGTAGCACCTCGTACTCGAGATAATCCGTGTAACTCGCCTGCTTTTTCATCTCGATAAACAACGGTTGTCTCCATGTACCGGATCGGCAAATCGCGGTAACTTCGTGGGCGACTCGCGTAAATCTGTGTATGGTGCGGACAGTTCATCGGCTTCATCATGAATTCGTCATCAGACTCGGTGCTGGATACACTGAATCGTTCCGGGTATTTGTCATAGTGGCCAGATGTCTTATATAGCTCGATCTTGGTTATGTGCGGGATGGATACACGCTCGTAGCCACCATTTTCCTGTAATTCCTGTGAGAATTTGTTTAATTCATCACGAAGTATTGTTCCGCGAGGAGTGAAGAGCGGCAAACCAGGTCCCACGAGATCCGAGAAGACAAAGAGATCGAGTTCTTGACCAAGTTTACGGTGATCGCGCTTCTTAGCCTCTTCAAGCATCTCGAGATGTGTTTTCAACTCTTTTTCGGTCGCAAAGGCTACACCGTAAATGCGCTGCATTTGCGGATTCTTTTCATTGCCACGCCAGTAGGCCCCCGATACGCGCATCAGTTTAAATGCACCAGCTTCACCAGTTGACCTTACATGCGGACCGCGGCATAAATCAGTAAAGTCGCCGTTCCGATAAAATGACACTGACTCGACTTTACTTTCACTGGAGCTATCTAGCCCCAGTTCCGCAGCGTCTAGATCTTTAGCAATGGTGGTACCAGCACGCTTTAAATCGTTTAGAAGTTCTAACTTGTACGGCTGTTCATACTTCTTCGCCCAAGCCACGGCTTCATCAATTGACATATTGAATTGCTCAAAAGGCTCATTCGCTTTTATAATTTTCTGCATTTCTTTTTCGATAGTAGTAAAATCATCTTCGGAAATTGGATACTCCGGATTATCAACATCGTAGTAGAATCCGTTCTCCACGACCGGCCCGACACCAAACTTCGTTCGCGGCCATAGCCTCTGGATCGCTGAAGCCATAATATGCGCTAGGCTATGACGCATGGCATGAAAGTCGTCAATCTTGTCACTCACGTACTTCTTCTCCTATTCTTAAAAACTTAGATAAATAAAAAGACGCCCGATCAAATACTCTCGCAGTTGTATTCAATCGTAGCGTCTCGGGCCCAAACATTGATGTCGCACAATACCTGGGTGGTTCCACCGGACTTCTCTTTCAAGCTTACTGCTTGTTAGAGCACTCATGTAGCCACGTAACGCACGTACTACTGCCCGCGAAGCTCAGTGGTTGGTGAGTCCACTTCACTGCTTGATGTGTAGTATAACACATCCCAAAACCTCACCTGCATACAACTATAACAATACCGGCCTTATATGGCTAGTACTATATTATTGTTTTTTGTACATCCTTCATGTGGATAACCCAAACGTTAGCCACACCATATATGACATATTATAATATACCATACGTGGTATATATTAATATGAGAGCTCCTATACAGCCCCCTGCTTTGCAACACCCCTGGCATTGCCTAATAGGCCAAAATAGTGTATCTTTAAAAGTCGTTTATAGAAAACGATACCTGAGGGCGATTAGCTCATTTGGCTAGAGCGCGTCTTTGACGTAGACGAGGTGACAGGTTCGAATCCTGTATCGCCCACCAGCACATTTTCATCTGATACACCCTTGTAAATCCCCTTCCACTATGTTAAAATCTACAGGTTAAGTGAGGAAAACGGGTTTTGAGTACCACGAAAGTGACAGTGCTCGATGGCTTTAAGTTGTTCTACGAAGAAGTAGCGCTTTCAAAGCCGACGAATCGAGTGAAACGTACGAGATAACGTACCCCAAAGTTTAATAGAACTAGAAAACTACCAGGTAAAACTGGTAGTTTTTTTATTGTTTCCCCAACATCCGCCTACTTTTCCACTAGCATTATTTATAGCGTTATGACAATATGTAGCTATGGTATGTATATATTGCAGTGCCACCACCCGCGTAACTAACTCCCGACACCGTAAGCAATCAGCTCAGGTGTGGCGGCGACGTATCTGTACATCTTGCAATGCAGTATTCACAAGTACCGAATCGGTTGACTTCCCCAAGAGCCTGGCGTTAGAAATGCCAGACAAGACATTACGACCATTTACGAAAGAGAAGCTATTCTTAAGCATTCATAAGAGCTGTGAGCACCGAAGCACTGCAATAAATGACGCTACCGCGCTCACCGACACCGTTATAGCTAAGATTGTGCACGCTGGCACCCAAAGTGTTATTCCAGCGCAACAGCTGGCCAAACTAGTACACGAAACGCTGTCGAACTTTGATACTGCGAGCGCGGTACAGTTCTCCGCCTATCATGCTGGATACAAGTTATAACAATCTTTATTCTAGGTAATCGTTTGTTTCTCTTCAGTCACGACAGCTTTTTCCGTGACATCGAACTTGTCCATGTACCATCCGAACATCAGCCTTGTTTGGGAGTAAAGCGCCGCCATCGAGTTATAGGCAATGGTAGTCACTGGAAGATAAGCCCATTGCAGCACCATAAATAGCGTACGATGCCGTTTATAACGTGCTGGCTTTGGCGGCAAGGTCTTTAGCGCAAAATATAAGGTGACAATACCCCCAACAAGCGCCACCGTCTGGATACGGCTCACGATGAGTGGCAGCTCATTAGCAGCGAAGCTTTGCGGGTGGACAAGCGCCGGTATGAAACCTGCGAGTAACACGAGCAGTGGCCCAGTTGCCCAGGTAACGTGCCCTTCCAGGAGTCGTAACAGTTTAGCGAGCAGATCAAGACGCGGAATCTTATTTTTATGGAAATAGCCCTTATCCACCACGTAGGCAACATCAGATGCACCGTATGTCCAGCGACGAAGCTGCACAAACTGTGCCTTCAACGTTTTAATATACTTCTCAGTCAGCACGGCATCCTGAAAAATTGGCACATATAAGGGGTAAACCCGGTAATTCCCATCAAAACACATGTATGAACGCCAAAACTGGTGACCGTCTTCAACGACAGTACGGGCACTCCAGAAGTTAGTCTGGATAAGGGCCGCCATCGGTTGAGCATGTGATGAGAAGTTCCTAAGTGCATGCGGCCGCAGTGATAAGATAATGTTAAAGAACGAGTTGCCAGTGGCAACAACGCGCATCGGTGCCGGTGCGTCCCAAATGTTATTGGTATACATTGCGACCGGCTGGAATGACGCGTGGACTGGGTCTGGGCACACGGCATAAACATAGCTGAGTGCTGCTAGATACTTAGAGTGCGGGCGATTATCTGCGTCGAGTGTCGTTACCAGTACGTGAACCGGGTTTATCTTTTCTTTCTCAAGATACTTTTGGAGTTCGTGACCGGCAAAATTAATGTTGCCACCCTTACCAACAATCTCATCTGGAAGGTCCTTGGGATGCTTTACGGCCATCGTATGCATAAATTTACTACCGTACTCTTTGGCAAGCTCTTTCGACAACTCTTCCGTCCGTTCACCGCCTCGCTCTTCGTAGGCCAGCACCAGGATGACCTTCTTCATGTCATACTCTGATCCCAGCAATGTTTCTATGGTTGGCCGCAGGACTTCGCGCGCCTCTTTATAGGTAGCTATAATGACCGCATGGATGATCTCACTGGGACGTATCACCTGCTCCTGGGTCTTCAATCGCCTAATTGCATCATGATGCCAACTGTGTCGGCGAGCGTCCGGATCTTCAACCTCTCCGGCTTCGAGCTCACGGAGCATACTTTGCCAGTCTAAACGCATATGGTTTTGCAGAACATGGAAGCCCTGGAGGGCTCGAATGCCCCCCGCTACAATCCGTGTAAAGTTAATGAGCAGGTAGACAAGCACAAATATTGCGGCGATTGTCACGTTGATGTTCGAAAGTATCAGTGGCAGGCACAGCAGTGACCAGGATAGTGCACCTGGTAAAATTTCAAAAATACGATAATGGAGCGTTCGGTCTTTTTTAAGGGGTATTTCGAGATCTTCCATCGGCTCACTACTAACGCAGTACTAAGAGTGCGTTTCCCACAATAATGTTAAGCACCAATAACAGCGTACCTAGTCCTAAAATAACGACAGCTAATTGCTTACGGATACGATACGTTCGCATGCTTAAGGCAGTGTTTGCAATGAAAATGAGAATGGCAAAGCCGATGAAACTTACCAAACTTAAGATACTTCCCGTCTTAAAGCCGCTGATGCCAACGTTAGCACGGTATTGCACGATAAAGCCGTTAGCACCCGCCCCCTGCAGGCGGAATAGAACTGAAAGCGATGCGAGAAGGGTCAAAAAAGCGTTAATGCTCAGCAGTAGGAGTACAATCCTATCTTGAAAATAGTTCTTGGTAGCTGGCATGTTCTTACTATTGTAGCATCCTGAAGCTTAAGCATAATTAACAATTTATGTACAAGTATGGTGCGGGTAGAGAGAATCGAACTCTCCTCTCAGCCTTGGGAAGGCTGCATAATAGCCACTATACGATACCCGCTAATACGCCCGATGTTCATGGAGCCACCTCGGGGATTCGAACCCCGGACCCCCGCTTTACGAAAGCGGTGCTCTAGCCAACTGAGCTAAGGTGGCGTATCTCGAGGGCTATTATATCAGAACAAGCCCATAAAGTGTTCACCGTAGCTTACTGGCTCTTCACCGATCCCCGTGTATCTAGCGCGATAACCGTAACACTCACAACGATACACACGAAACCAAACACGAGCACCGGCCATAATCCACGCCGAGCCCTATCGCCTAGAAATAGTATACCCAAGATACTTGGGACAACGAGTTCTGATGCATACAGCATACCATTTACTTTATTCACCGACTCCCTTTGCAATGCTGCCGCCATAAAGAGCGCACCCAGCACCCCATAGAGTACAAGCGAAATGGACAATAGTAAAAAATGAGGCGTAATCTGGCCCAGACGTATAAACCTGGCGACTAGCCCCGTCCCCCCGAATGCCAGTCCTGCAAGTGAAGCCAAACCAAATGCTGAGAATTTTCGTTGCGATGTCCTTAACAAAGCGAGACCCGCCAAACCTATGGGCAGTGGTGCTAATTCAAGCGCAATCCGAAAGATTTGACTTATAGTATGTCCGCTGGAAGGCTGTGCCACAGTTCCAAGTATGATCAACCCTACCATCATGCCAATAATTGCCGACCGTTCTCTGCCACTCTCACGCTCCCCTAAATACTTGTGCGCAAATATGGCGGATACTATTAAGCTCGCAGTTACAAAAGATAGTGCTAGAAAAAGCGGCAGATTTCGAGCAGCAAGTAAAAATAATAACCACCCAGCGATATCAAGGACTATTCCAAGTAGATAGTGACTCTGCTTTGTAAGTCTGACTAGATGTAGCGGATGGAGTGAGCCGATGGATTTTTGGCGATTTGCCGCTACCTGTTCTAGTACCGTGGCAGCGCCATAACAAATGCTACAGCCAATCCCTGCAATATAAGGCAGTGCGTCATTCATCTTCGTAGTCTACCATGCCTAGACATAAGGAGTTTACTTGAGTATCTTCATACCAACAGGCAGCACTCTGGCAACACCAAACGCCAATAATTCGAGAATCACCGTTAGCCCAAGCGAAAAATAAAAGACGGAAAACAAACTATTATGAAAACTACTTTCAATTTGTCGAATAAAAATCGGTACCGTAGCAATAAGTAGTACCAGCGTTAAAAGTCGCATAATCACTTTCATAAAGTTAGCACCAGTAAATATCCTCGCTACAACTTCACCATTTTCGCTTTTAAGTTCAACGGCAGTACTAATTTGTAACAGTAATATAACCAGGAAAATTAATACCCAAAGTACTATCTTGAATGCTGATACACTTTGCGTCGATATGTCTTTGAGACTTGAACTGTAAATAAAGGATTGAGCTACCATAAGGAACGAGAATATCTCAAGAAGTCCCTTATTTTTATCAAAATATTGGTACACCCAAGAAATATTTGAAGCGATGAGTTGTTTCATGTCTTAACTATATCAGATGCAATAGTGCTTGAGCTTTACACAAAAACTTATATCGACGGTGCCCCATTCTCAAACCTGAAGGACAGAAGACCCTTAGATCGACAAATGTCGCATAGGCCATGAGCACCCCTGGAGAGTACTTCGTAATTATTCTACTTTTCAGCATTCCTCTCGTTGCTTATGTGGGTGGATACTTCATCACGTGCCAAAACCTGCTATCTGACTCGGACCGTGATCCTGATGACGGAGCCGTTGCAGAGGAATATGTCCGTCAAATTGGCAGCGTAAGATCTACGACCCTAGAGAATGCCCCCTTGCAAATTAGTCATCAATAACTCGGTAGCCCGGCCGCGCACAGTGTCAGATTTGCTTTATTGATTATAGGTAGTTTCGGCCAGTTTTTTCTTTACCAATGATTACACTCTTGATACTCTGGTAAATTTCACCGTTAGTAGCTGGACCTGGCTTAACTCCCGTACTCGCCAACATGACAGCTTTAGTGAACATCACTTTCCTTATAGCATTTTCAATATCGGCACCACTTAAGCCTTCAGACGCTACTGCCAAAGTATCGACATCGATAGCTGGGTCAAACAACGCCTCTTGTGACCCACCAGTAGATTTGTCAGTAAACTTCAGGAATAGTTTATGGATAATATCGCTACGAGCTTTAGTGTCAGGTAGGCCAATCTCAAGTTGCTCAGAGAAACGGCTACTATTATTCAGTAATGCTGGGTCTACCATACCTGGTACGTTGGTAGCTGCAATGATAATGCAGTTTTTACGGTCAACATTCATCCCTTGTAGCAGTTCAGCTGTTACGTTCTTGTCGATACCACTTGAACCCATGGAATCACGGGCAGGAGCTAGAGCCTCAATTTCGTCTATGAAGACGACGACTTTCTTGCCTTCCGCAACAAGTTCATCTACAAGTGCAAAAGCACCACGAATGTTTCGCTCTGTTTCTCCATGGAATGCACTTTTTATAGTGCTAGCTTTAAGAGTTAACACAACAGCTTCAGCATCTCGTGCAAAAGCCATGGCCAGGCTAGTCTTACCAGTACCAGGAGGACCCTGGAGCAAAATACCGCGGGGGGGAGCTACACCAAACTCCCTAAAAGCCTCTGGGTGAGAAAAGCCCATTGCAGCCTGTTTCAACTTAGCAATATCAGCTTCTAACCCACCGATGTACTTAAAGTCATCTCCTCTGGGCTCGGTGACTAATTCTCGACGTAACATGGCAAGACGTTGGGGATTAACTGGGTCTTGGGCAGAGCCCCCTTCAGATTTTGGATTTTTATAATCTACCTCAATCATCGATTTTGGTAGCTGTGCCCTGAAGAAGTCAGCATAAGCTTCAGCTATTTGTGGGAAATGTTGTTGCAGAGCTAAGAGCTCGCGCTCCAACTGTCTCGGGGTAGCCCGTGCCGTGCCATATCTAACAAAGTCGTAATAGAAAGCGTTGCCGTTTGGTGTTACTGCAAGGGTAGGGAGATCTGCAAGCTCAACATATAAGTCAATTCCGTCACCGACTTCAATTACTGCACCTTGTGCGTCTTTACTAGCTCTGAGCTTTTCGCCATATAGGGCATTGAGCCTATCCAGCATGTGCCTAGCCATTTTAATTTTTGCAGGCGTTTTTGTATCAATGAGTACACCATTTCCGTCCCTTTCAGGAGCGGTTGGAACTGATAATGCACCACGGTGAGCTAATACTCTTCCTGTAACAAGCGAAATGTCCCCGGTCTTTGCAAATCTAACCTCAAGAGTTCTTACTCCCGGGTGTCGTGTATTAGAAACACTCGCAGAGAATGATATTTTTGTAGGATAGTTTTCATCTGGATTAACTTCGACATCTGTGAACCAGCCAACAGCTGCTTTAGGATTTGGAATTGTAATTGTAAGGCGACGGTCAGGGTCATACTCTGGTGAACCTGGTCCAAAACCACCAAAAGCATCTTCCACATATCCGCTGCCGTCTACCGTTTTTTCTTTTCTCTTGCCGATGCCAATATTATTTAAAAATATATTATTAGTACTATAATATTCACCCTTAATAGGATCATCATAATCATCTAGTAGTGAAAACCTACCGCAAGTCGAAGGTGGACGCTGCTCTTCAGGTCCTACTTCCTCATCAGGGATATGCTCCTCCTCCCGATGACGCACACCATCAGGCCCTACATTGTAAGGGTCGCCTAAGCCACTATCTTCTGGAGCCGACATTTCTGACACTATACCATAATACTATGCACTAGGCAAGGCCCAATGTCACGTCACAGGAGTGAACATGGTTATTATTTATGAAGAACAGTAAGGCCAGAAAGTGTTGCTGTCCCCAGCGCAGAGTCACCAGTATTAACAAATTTCTGCCATTCAGCAATATATCCCGCTTTTTGTGCCCACTCTAGTAGTTGAGCATGAGGTGTCGTGCTTGGTCTGACTTGCTGTATGGGGGCACTCAGCATCAGTTTACCGGTGTGGCGAAGAAGTTCAGGGCTATGCTTTATGGCGTATCTCAACTCTTCTGGGTCTGCATCGTGTATACCCGTCATAAGGATTAGATCACACATTTCATGAGTTCCGCTAGGCTGTAGTGTAGCCAACAATTCTTGAGTTGCCTGCTGCATACCGTCTTCACGGCCAACAAATAACCTGCCGCTTGTAGCGAACGATCGAGCCTCACGGCCAAATGATTTTTCTAGCTCATCGCCTAAATAGGTAACTAGGAATTGATTTATAAATGGACCATCTGATATTCCAATAAACTGAAACGGCAGCAAGTTCTGCCGTAAAGCACCGAGCTGAGTATCAAGAAACTCTTTACCTGTTACACCAGGCCCGTACTCAAGAATGACTGCCACATCACTTGGACTACGCCATGTATATTCATTAAACCTTACAAATGCTCTCTTATTATCAGCGGAAACGCCGGGTCTAGCTACTTTTGCATCAGGTAACTGGACTTCACCTTTCCCGACATACCCAGCCAGAATGGTTCCACAGAAACGAGCCAGTTTATTTACTTCGTTAGACACTGGGCCACCTACACTCAAGGCAGTAGAGCGTAAATGTGACATTCTTTCATAAAATTCGCCATATCTATCTTGCCCTAAAGTTTGCTGCATATTTTCTCTATTTAATGCGTCATCCCCGGCTAATATACGAAGCTCGCCATCTGAAAAAAGTTCCATAAGTGCCCATAGCCCACGATTCAGTACAAAATCTTTTGAGCCATAAGCTGTGGGGTCCAAACCAGCAGTTTCGCACAGCAAAGCAAAGTTAGCGTCGCCCTCAACATAGTTGTAAGGCGGCCTGTTGGGAATCAATGGATCGGTACTTTCACCAAGAGGCATATTAAAGTGAAAATATCATAAATACCGTAATCAATCAAATCTGCGTAGTATCTCACCACCTTTGCAACATAAAAGGTAGGCATCCTAAACTGTCAGTACCAACATAACAAGGAAAGAATCCTACTATGGCTTATTCTACCAACCCAAGTTACCTAAGGCGAGAGCAATTGTCATGCAGTTGCTAGTGCGTGAGCACCTGCCAGTGCAAACAACTGCTAATCGTTGCGGTGCCCACCGTAGTACAGTGTAGCGCTGGAAGCGGAAATGGGACGAACTCAATAGGGATGTCCAGCTCACTCATGACAACCGACCAGACCGAGCACAAGTAGCTCCGAGTAGCATGTTCCGGTTAGCGGCAATCACCTGGCGTGTCCCGACCAGTACATCTCGGCCTCACCGCAGTCCGACTGCGATGAGCCCCTTTATTGTGGCACGAGTACTTGATGTATGGGCTCGTCTCAAACGTGCTGGTGTCGCCGTGGGACGGGAAAACAGAGTTTGTCCAGACACCCCTCACCGTCCACACGCTACGAGACCTGGTGAACTCGTTGAAACAGATACCATTCACCATGTTAGCACACACACTGAAGTAATTTCGAACAACCAAAAACACCCCCAATAACGAAGTTGAATCGGAGATTACTATAACTCTGCGTACGGTTTGGCGGGCCGTAGCTGGCCAGGTTTGGGATTATTTCGCCGCGGTAGATTTATGCAAAATAGAGGAGGCAAGCGTTTGGTATGGGATACCTTCCTCTATAGCTTTAGCCTTTAACCTATAGAGGTCTCTCTCTGAGAGCCGTATGTTGATGTTCCTTGTCTTATTGAGCGTATTCTTGGCTATTTGTTGCAATTCTCTCTTGCGCTTCTCAAACTCTGGTACACTATTTAGGTTCCCAGCTTCTATGGCGTTTTCAATAGCTTCAAGCTCTTCTCGTTCTTTAGCATCTAATTCATAATATTTCATGACTTCCTCCCTTTACCTAAATATTTTTGAGCCATTTTTCTACTTGGGTAAATAGTTTTTAAAAATATCTTCGTGTCATCTTCGACATAAGGCACAACATAGACATACTCATCAAATTCAACTATAAACACTTTTTGATTTGGATATTTATCCTTTAAAGGGTGCTCTATATCTGCTAAGGTTCTGCCTGCTTCAATCGAAGTTTGTATGTCCTC
>CAYVOS010000010.1:0-15827 GCA_964453515.1 uncultured Candidatus Saccharibacteria bacterium
TTAACTGCCGCGTCACTATCAATAAGAATGGCGCCAAGTAAACTTGCCTCGGCGTCTGTGTTTTGTGGGGGTTGATGACCAACATGAGCCGACGATTGCGAATCCACTACCGTTCCTTCTCTCACCTTTGTACTCATGATTCTAGCAGCTCAGCACCGCCAAAGATATTGCTTATGCTTGAAATGTCTGGTTTGCCTTTACTTGCGGGTGTAGGTGTCGCAATCGCTTGGTCTGCGACAAGTTCAGCAGCTGCCGGGTTGGTAGGCATGCCACCCTTTTTAACGAGCGTGCACTCAATGGCGATGGATTTACCTGTAAGATCTTTAATGATGTCACTAATAATTTTCTTATTCTTGGTATCTGCAACTTGTTTTTTATGAAACGCGAATGAGAATTCAAGTTCCAGCCCTTCACTGGAGAATCGAGGTGTTGAAATACGCACAATACTGTAGAGCGTATTGTATTGTCTTTTTAAGACAGCGAGCATCTCAGGCCACACCGATTCATCAAAATGAGTAGTTGGAACTGAAGGGGTTGATTCGGCTGCAACGACCTTATGATTCGTTTCGGGGCCAGTAGAATCTTTACGTTCTGACTTTTCCGGGATAGTTAGTTTGTCAGCCTTAGGTGGTTCTTTTGTGGAGGGCACTATTGTCCGGGGATCCTCTTTTGTTACAGACTTTGGTGTCTGCCGTACTCGAGATTGGACGGGTTGCGGTTGGACTATGTCAGACTGCGATGCTAGAGCGTACTCTAAGAGCACGATCTCTAAAAATCGTTCGGGGTCTTGAGCGGAAGACACGTTTAGCAATCGTTGTAAAAGAGAAAAGTCTGAAGATGTTGCACGCCTATCTTCGATGAGCTGATTGCGCCATACGGTGCCAAGGTGTCTTGCGATTTGCATAGGCTGGAAACCTTGGGAGCGCAATTGTTCCATGGATTCAACTGCAGCAATCGGGTCATGATCCCTAAGTTTGCCAGCGAGTTGCTGAATAGATTCAACCGGTGGTATCCCGAGCAGAGTACGGATATGCGCTTCATCAACTGTTCCATCTTGTCCACTCGCCTGGTCAAGCAGACTGATGCTATCACGGAATGAACCTTCGCCGTGTGCTGCGATCAGTGCTAATGCTCCATCGGTAATATCTATTTTTTCCTGCCTGGCGATAGATTTTAAGTGTGCTACAACCTGTGGCTGACTAACTGGCTTGAAGGTAAAGCGTTGCGTTCGGCTAATAATGGTTTCTGGGAGTTTATGGATCTCAGTGGTAGCGAGAATGAAGACGACGTGCTTGGGGGGCTCTTCAAGCGTCTTTAGTAGTGCGTTAAACGCTTCTTTCGTGAGCATGTGTACTTCATCGATTATGTAGACTTTATATTTGGCGCTCGTTGGCGCGATATTCACCTTCTCGCGAAGATCACGAATTTCATCAATGCGTCGGTTACTCGCTGCGTCTATTTCGATAATGTCCAGGTGCATGGAATCGTCAGTGTAAGGCAGTTGGTTAATCTCATGAGCAAGGATACGGGCAATAGAAGTCTTGCCGACGCCCCGAGGACCTGTGAATAGATATGCGTGGCTGATCTTACCGGTTTTAAGAGCGTGTTCAAGCGTTGAAGTTATGTGCTCTTGTCCGATAACTTCAGAGAGTTTTTTAGACCGGTATTTTCGATATAACGCCTGCCCCACTGCTGCGTATTATACGCGCAATGCGCATCAGCACATGTTGTTATTTGTATTTAAGACAATTTAGGCACACCCGTTAATCATGGCACTATCCAGAGAACGACCCCTTTCTCTTCAGCTAATTGTAACGCAGTTCGGTAGCCCAGGATCAGCCCGGGCTTGTTATTATGACGGGCGCAAGCCGTCTAAACGTTAGCCTGGTCGAGTTTTGCACTAAAAAAATGTGCAGGCGCATAAAATCACTCTAACATCGTAGAGAATTAGCGAATAATTCCCGGGTCAGGATTGAATAAATGAATTCTATAGCGCAGCTTCGATGGCAGCCCATTCAGCGTTGGAATCATCTTCTGGGACGTTAACACTAACCTGGTCACCGGGCTTAGCTTTGAAATAAGTTACGCTAGCGAGTAATACACGATAATCTTTGCTGTTAACGTCAACGAAATAGTGTCCGTTTTCCAGTTTTAGTGCACCGACTACTTGTTTGCGGGGTATTGGGCCAATTTGCTTGTATAAAAATGCGCCATCTTCAGCGATGGTAAGTTTTAGAATATCGCCCTGCACTAACTTGGATTTACTTGCATAATTAGCTGGAACCGGATAGATCTTTCCGTCGCTTCCAACCATGTTCTGGCCATCGAAGACGCCTTCAATAATCTTACCTGCTACTTCTTCCTTGACGGCTTGTATAACTTTTTCATCATCACCAACCAAACTAATCAGCAACTCATTAGCTGCTGCCAAGTTTGTCTCTGCTTCTTGGATTAATGCTCGCAATCGCTTTACTTGTTTGTCTGCTATGTCTGCCATGTTTTTTTGCTTCGTCTCTCTACACCTCGCAAGTGTTTTTTTCTCTACCTACACCTAAAACTACCATGATTGATAAGTCAAGTCAAAATTATAAAAGATTCTGTGGATAAGTTATCCAGAAAGTCTTCAGATATATAATAACTACCCGGGTAGTACGGGTAGTTATTATATGTTTTTTCACCTAAAATTAGGCGAGTTCTACAGTAGCACCTGCGGCTTCGAGGGCTTTCTTTGCAGCCTCTGCATCGTCCTTCTTGGCGTGCTCAAGAATAGTCTTTGGAGCACCGTCAACGAGCGCTTTAGCTTCACCAAGACCAGAACCAGTAATGTCCTTTACGGCCTTGATAACTGCAACCTTCTGAGCGCCTGCATCTTTCAGCACAACGTCGTACTCAGCCTTCTCTTCGGCAGCTGGGTCAGCTTCGCCGCCCGCAGCAGGAGCAGCAACTGCAGCAACTGCAGCAGCCGGCTCGATGCCGTACTCATCCTTCAGGATGTTCTTTAATTCGTTTACTTCGAGAACCGTAAGTTTGGTCAGGTCCTCAGCCAATTTCTTCAAATCTGCCATTTGATATTTCTCCTTATAGATAGTAATTTAGGCTGCTGCCTTTGCTGCTACCCCATCCAAGAGCGCATGCAAGTTGCCTGAAAGCGCGTTGATGCTGTCATTGAGTGGTGCAGTAAGTGTAGCCACGACCTGAGCGATGAGAACTTCTTTGCTCGGCAGGGATGCCAGGGCTTTTACTTCCTCAGCGGTCAGAAATTTGCCGTCTGCGCTAATAGCGCCGACAAATTCGAGTGACGGGTTCTTTTTTGCAAAGTTGGCGATGGCCTGTGCTGGGGCGACTTCATCTTCGCTATTGAAAACGTAGAGAAGCATACCCTGCAGTGCGCTGGTATCAACGTCTTTGAGCTTGTCGTTCTGCTGAATAGCCTTTATGACAAGGCGGTTCTTCACGACTTTAGCTACGGTACCGTTGCTACGCGCGTCACGGCGCAAAGCCTGCATAGCCTTAACGGTTGTACCCTGGTATTTGGTAACAACTGTCATTTTTGAAGACGTCAGCAAGTCAGCTACTTCAGTGACTACTTCGTTCTTCTTGTCTTTTGTTAATGCCATGTATTTTCTCCTTGGGTGGTTTGGAGTAATTGTTGAAGAGATACCTCGACCTTTAGGTGTATTCTTCGGTGATTGGCCAAATAAAAACGTCTTTGTTTCCAAAGACGTAAACATACTTCAATGATCTAAAGTTGTTTAACCTCGGCGACATTATCAAGGTTTTCACACCCGTCGCTGTCTTTGGCAATCACAGATTATTGTACCTGTATATGGCCCTGTTGTCAACGTGTATGCGAATGTATGCTGGTTACAAGTTACAGATTCTTATTATGCACTAATTGGTACACATGCAATTTCATCAAGGTAACTTCGCACTACTGTTTTATATTGAGACAAAGCCCGTTCACTGATCCATTCTCCATCACTGTGATGGCCCCCACCGGTAGGATACAGGGAAATTACTGGTATGCCTTTGGCTGCATAGAACCTTGCATCGCTACTGCCGAGCGTTTTAGACCCATTTACTTCTATGCCCGTAACTTCATGCACGAGGCGTGCAAATGGAGCGATATAATGACTATTGATGTCAAAAATTGCTGGCGCCCCATCGGTGAGTACGGTAAGCTTTGCACCGTGATCCATACAAATTTGGGATAGCTCCGCACGGACTCTTGCCTGCTCTTCTGGTGAAATATAACGGGTGTCGAACCGCATTTCCGTTGATTGCGGTACTTGGTTAACGGCCTGACCGCCACTAATCATGTTGAGGCTTACTGAGTTAGTATCTGGACCCATATTTTCTGGGAACAGACTTCGGATTGCAGCATTAACCTCGAATGCTTGCTCAATGGCGTTTTTCCCTTTCCATGGAGCGCTGCTGTGAGCTGTTACCCCTTCAGTATCCACTTTAAAGTGCAAGAAGCCTTTTGATGAAATTTGCAACTGCCAATCGTCACCACCATCCGGTAGAATGCACACCTGTGGCCGATACTCCGCTTCTAGTAGCTTCTCAGTATCGTCATAGCCTCCACGTTCTTCGGTGGTGGTAAATGCCAACGCAATATCGTATTGGCTGAGTTTACCTTCATTTGCGAGGTCTTTCACAATGGACAGATTGGCCGCGGCCGCGAATTTCATATCCAGAGTCCCTCGGCCATAAAGTTTATCTCCGTCCTGATATAGCCTAAAATCAGAATCACAGTTTGCGGGAACAACATCAAGGTGGCACGCCAACATGACTTTTGAATCCTTGGCGCGTGGCCGCGTAGTGGCAACCATTGATCGCACGCCGTTAAATTCATACTTCTCAATATGCATGCCGCAGGCAGATAAATAATCACTAACAAAATCCAGCGCTAGATTATTTGCCTCACGGTCTTCCGTGACTGTAGGTAGTGCTACTAGCGTTCCTAGAATTTCTTTCATGTACCAATAACTCCACAGATTAGCTGTAACGTAAAAAAATAATCATACAATAGTAAAAGAGGTAAGTACATAAGACGGTTGGTTAAACGACCAGATTGGGAGTCCGTTTATCATCCTTTGAGAGTTTAGTGGCTGTTTCCAGTAAGTATTGTGTGATAATTTCCTGGAACTGATGGAGCCCTTCAATGTTTACCCACTCGTTTGAACTGTGGTGTTCTGCGCCAGGGGGGTAAAGAGATATACAGGGAATATTACGTTCAGTAAAGAATCGCGCGTCACTACTGCCGTAGGCATGACTTCCCTTTATTTTTACATTAGTAACTTCATTAACAATTTCAGCGAACCGTTTTATGTATGGATTCTGGAAATCGGAAATAGCACTGATGCCATTCATGACTATATCTAATGCGGCTTTATGCTCGTGGCATACAAGTTCTATCTTCTTGAGAAGCTGTTGTTTGTCATCCTCACTAATGACACGAATATCAATAAACGCTTCAGCTGCATCAGCTACTTGATTAATTGCTGTCCCGCCGTTAATTTTGCCGATGTTTATAGTGTTATCACTCGGTCCGTTTTTTGGGAATAAGTTATGGATTTCGTATATAACACGAATTAATTTCAGGTTAGCATTGTCTCCATTCCAAGGCTGTGAGCCATGAGTGGCGCGCCCGCTGGTACTAATCTTTAGCTGTAGCACACCTTTCGAAGATCGTTGTATCTGCCAATTATCGCCACCGTCAGGGAGTATACAAACACTCGGTATATAGCCTTGCTCAAGTACTGCTGGCGTACCGTTAACCCCTCCTGTTTCTTCGTCTGTGGTAATCATAAGCCCAAGGTTGAATTGCATGAGATTGTCTTTAAGACTATCAATAGTGTTTAAAAAAACTGCTATAGGACCTTTCATGTCGAGTACGCCACGACCATAGAAATTTTCATGATCTTTTCGTAAGGTAAACAACTCATCGGGCCCCGGTACGACGTCAATATGACCACCGAGCATTACAACAGGCTGCTTAAGATTTGGCTTAGTTGTTGCAATGAGCGATCGTATGCCTTCCTGCTCTATAAACTTGGTATGCATACCGCGTTCAGTTACGAACTGATTAATAAAGTCCAGTGCATCGTTATTGGCAGTTCGATTATCTGTTGTACTGTGATACGAAACTAGTTTTGCAAGAGTGTTTTCCATGTTTCCTCAGTAAGTATATATTTTTTAGTTTAACCATACTATTTTGACATTCCAGCGACTAGGAGTTGGAAGCCGGGATTTCGATCAACCTCGGCAAATTCGAAGCCGGTATGTGTCAATTTCTCTTCAAGAGACTGTTTTTCATTAGTTTCAAATCCGACTAGGACGCTGCCGGAATCGCTGGCAGCACTCCGATAGTGAAACAGGCTAATATTCCAGGTAGTGCCGACTGCTTGCAAGAAATCACTCAACGCTTTTGGTCGTTCGGGGAATGTAACTTCGTAGACAAGTTCCCGCGCTGCTACCTGTGAGCTGCCAATCATATGGCGAAGATGCTCTTTAGTTAAGTTATCATTTGAAAGGTCAGTATGTTTATAGTCAAGCTGTTCCATTTTTCTCATAAATTTATGCTTATCAGCATCTCCGGTGACATTAATGCCAACAAGAATATGAGCTGCACCGCGTTCCCGGAGACGATAATTGAATTCACTGATGTTGTATCCGTTAACGACATCACGGCAAAATTTTTGCAGAGCTCCGGGCACTTCAGGCATCGTAACGGCAAACATAGCTTCCTTACCGAAACCAATGAGTGTTCGCTCGGCAATTTGCTGCAATCGCTCAAATGTAACATTAGCACCTGAACAAATTGCCACCGCATGAGCATCTTCCGGAAGTTTATAGTGCGCGACACCAGCTGCCGCCAGTGCACCGGCAGGCTCAACAATACTTCTTGTATCTTCAAAAATCGTCTTAATCGCTGCACATATCTGGTCGGTAGAGACTGTAATGAAGTCATCTACTTTACTTAGAGCGACGTCGAACGCATGGCTACCTACTTGTTTAACGGCAACACCGTCGGCGAATATACCAACATGCGGTAGGTTAACGCGCTGATGTCGCTCCACGCTAACTTGCATAGCATTACTGTCAGCAGGTTCAACACTTATAATTTTAATATCGGGCTTAAGTGCTTTGACATATGTTGCAATTCCGGCGAGTAATCCTCCACCACCAACTGGTATGAATATATGCGTCACATTAGGAAGTTGCTCAAGAATTTCCATGCCAATGGTACCCTGCCCAGCAATAACGAGTGGGTCATCGAAAGGATGGATATAAGTTCGGCCAGTTTCTTCGACCCTTTGCTTACAGTAATCTGCGGCATCAGAATAACTATCTCCCGCAAGTTCCACTTTGGCACCGTAACTTTTGACGGCATCGAATTTTATCTGTGGTGTAGTGCGAGGCATAACAATGAGTGCGCTTAACCCCAGTCTCTTAGCTGCTAGCGCAACTCCTTGGGCGTGGTTCCCCGCGCTCGCCGCAATGACTCCTTTTGCTTGCTCGGCTTTTGTGAGCTGGGCAATTTTGTTATATGCGCCGCGTAGCTTAAAGCTGTGTATTGGCTGCAAGTCTTCACGCTTGAGATAGGCATTACTTTGTGTAATAGCGCTGAGTTTTGTTGCTTTGGTTAACGGAGTTTTCAATGCAACTTCATACACCCGTGAAGTCAGTACAGCTTTTACCATATCGTCAATGACTGTTGTGCTCATATGGCATCCTTTGCGGCAATAGCTTCAATTTCTACGAGTAAGTGCGTGTCACCAGTTATACGAGGTAACTCCGCAACTGCCACCGTACTTCTAGCTGGACGTGGCGCAACAAAATATGATTCGTACGCTTCGTTCATAGCTGCAAAGTCTCGCATATCAGTGAGAAACACTGTCGTTTTGACGACGTGATTTAGATCCAAGCCTTCGTTCTTTAGTACCTCCCGGAGATTTTTAAGCGCTTGGTTAGTCTGATCTTTGACGAAACCGGAAGCGGCCTTCGTTGCCGGGTCAATGCCGACTTGGCCTGAAACGAAGTAAAGATTACCGACTTTTCTAATGGGAGAATATGGACCGTATGATTCGTTCATCACTCTTATTCCTTCACACTTATCACGTCTACTAATTTAGCAAGTTGCAGTACGATTTGGTTCATGACTTCGGGTTTGCCAAAAGCAGTAATGGTCATGATTGACTCGTTTTTGTTTCTTTCTGAAGCTCCAACTTGTAAAGCCTCAACGTTATGCCCACGCCGGTTAAATACTTGCGCGCAACGCACTAGTACTCCCGGACGATTACGGACCGTAAGCGTGAGTGTGTATGTATGATCGTCTGGTTGTTTCATAGTAATGTCTTACGTGCTTCCTACCGGTTTATCTAATTTTTCTATTGGAGCAGTCACAAGCATGTCTATATACCCACGACCTGCCGGGATCATCGGATACACATTATCTGTCTTAATCACTTCACAGTTAACTAAAACCGGTCCATCGTTGTACGCCAGTGCAGTAGAAATTTTTTCTTCGACTTCGTTGACGTGGTCAATGTTATAACCGCGAATACCATAGCTTGCCGCCAGTTTTACGAAATCCGGATTTCCTTCCAAATCTACACCGCTCAAACGGTTATCATAGAATAGCTCTTGCCATTGGCGAACCATGCCGAGGTAATGGTTGTTTAGTACAAAAATTTTAATAGGCAATTTATGCAGCGCAGCAGTTGCAAGCTCAAATAAGGTCATTTGAAAACCGCCGTCGCCCACAAATGCAATGACCAGTTTATCCGGTTCGGCAAACTGAGCACCTATAGCGCCCGGTAACCCGAAGCCCATGGTGCCGGCACCCCCTGAGCTGACCCAGTGGTTGGCTTGTTTTATTTTATAAAACTGCGCGGCCCACATCTGATGCTGCCCTACGTCAGTAGCTACAATGGCATTGCCACCGGTCTGTCTCCAGACTTCATCGATTATATGCTGCTGGGTCAGGCCAGCTGTCTCGGAATACCCGAGCGGCAATTCTTCTTTTACGGAGGCAATATGTTGCAGCCATACCGTATGTTTTGCTGATAGTTTGGTATGTAAGAGAGCGCTTAAGAAACCTTTGGCATCTGCCTGGATAGCAACATCCGGCTTAATCATTTTGCCGAGCTCGGCCTGGTCGATGTCTACATGCACGATTTTGGCGCGATTGCCAAATAACGATATATCCCCCACGATACGGTCGTCGAATCGGGAACCGACATTCAATATAAGGTCGGCTTCCAATATTGCCTTATTTGCATAAGCTGTCCCATGCATTCCAAGCATACCCAATGCTCGAGAGCTGGTTTCGTCAATTGCACCTTTTGCGAGCAGTGTGGTCGTTACGGGTACATCGAACTGTTCACTGATCTCTACAAGCTCGTGTTCCGCGCCGGCAAGTAATACACCGTGACCACAGAGTATAACGGGCCGCTCTGATGTTTGCAGTAATCGTGCCACGTTAGATACATCTACGTTTGAAACAATTGGTGCTACATATGTTGTATGAGCTGTTGTCTGCGGATGTAAACTGCCGGTAAATGGTGCTGAACTGACATCTTTTGGCAAATCAATGAGTACAGGTCCCGGTCGTCCTGAGGTAGCAATGTCGAATGCTTCCGTGACGACTTTGGGTATGTCATCGGTTTCTATGACCAGGTAATTATGCTTAGTGACCGGCATGGTCAAGTTGAACACATCTGCTTCCTGAAATGCATCAAGTCCAAGCATAGATCTTATCTGTTGGCCGCTGATGACTATCATGGGGATACAATCCATTTGTGCGGTCATGAGGCCGGTGACGGTATTACCAGCTCCCGGGCCACTGGTAACCAAGACGACGCCAGGCTTACCACTGGTGCGGGCGTAACCGTCAGCAATATGTGTAGCCCCTTGCTCATGGCGTGTTAAGATAAACTTTATCTTAGTTTTGGTAGTCACAAGTGCATCGAAAATCGGAATTGCGGCACCGCCAGAGTATCCGAATATATATTCGACCCCTTGCTGTTCCAAACATTTGATAAGCGCTTCGGCTCCGTTGAGTGATTGCACGATTAATGCTGTCCTTGTCCCGTATCAACTACTTCAACCGTACGAGCCATTATTAGTCCGGTTGGTCGATCAGCTTTTCCCATACGGGCTTGTTCTGGATTCGACGAGTGTTTTTCAGCCCCATCCTCATATTCTTCATAGCCGAGACCCCATCTTTCAGTAGGTCTAGATATTTTTACGGGATACCATGGACCAACTGCTACTCTTATCGTTTCTTGCTGTAGATAATTTGACATTATTTCTGACATTATTTTTCCTCTCAAAATTAAAAAACAGACTCCGGTTGAAGCCTGTAGGTTTTCGGGCTGTGCTGTGCGCTTACTGCGAGGCTTCAACCATGTCGAAGCACAGCCCTTTAAGGCTGAGGACAATAATAATGACAAATTGTTGCTTCACACGGCTTAAAACCATAGAGACTATCTAACTCCTTCATGCCTTTTTAGTCAAGCCTTGATTTAATGAAGTATTGCATGCTCAGTGCTACGATGAAGGTATAAATAAGGGATAGTTATGACAAGTCCTGACTATGACAATCAATTCCTGACTGTGCTGCAAGATTGTAATTTTGCGGAAAATAAAGTCATGGATGTACGAAACAGGCTCGCTAACGCGGCTGCTAGTCATCAGTCTATCCCGTTGACCAACCAAGATCTGGATATAATTGCTGAGCGAAATGAGGCGTGGAAAAGTTCTTCGAGCTTGCCCGGCACCCGTTCTGACAATGTTCAATTTACGCTATCGTCGTTTGGACGATCATATGCCTGTGCAATTTATATATTAAGCCGTCAATTGCTTTAGCCCGACTCCTCATCTCACTGGGTATTGATATTTTTCGATAATTTTAAAATATTTCGAGACAGTTATGACTTTAACTTATGGCATCAGCTATCATCGGGTGTATCTCCGCGATTTTTTCATGCATGAGTAGCACGAGCTTGGAATTCGCTTGTGGTGCATGCTCGCCAATATGTTTTTTGTATATGTGAAATGACTCACGTGCATTATAGGTAGCAGTCCACTGCAACCGGTGACCCATTAGGGTGGCATACTGTGCTTCTACTGGATAACCAGCTTCAACGAGTGCGCTATGTAGCTCTAGGCTGATATCAAAACAGGATTCAAAAAGTTCAGCTAAACCAGCCTCTTCGATAATTGCTGGTACTTCATAACCATTACGGGGAGTAAGCTGTTGCCAGCTGAGATTGTCTACTGTTTGGTGCCGAAGCATGGAGCGGAATGTTGCATAGTCACTGATTACATCCCAAGTATAATGTGCTTTTTCAAGTGCATGTCCAGGCAATTTCCGGAAGTTTGACCGGTTTTTCAAGTAGCTAGTTAGCACTTCAGCTTTTCGTTCATAGGGCCACTTATCAATCGCAAGTTTCAGTTCAGAAAGTGGCAAATTGCTATACGAAAAAAGTATTTCGGGGATGAGGTCGAGTTCGTTACGAGGCCAAAAATCCGATAAGTGTACTGATTCAGTAAAACTTGCTGCATAGTGCTCTGGCAGGAAGTCTGTCGCCATTTGTTTCATGGGCGAGTCTACCTGTTTTGTGGGGGGAACAAAGTTTTCAAATAGAGTCGGTGCTATTTCAGCTGCTTGCACCAGTAGAGTGTGCCCAGTGCGTTGTGATTCAGGAAGTGGGCTACACATAAGTCTATGACATAGTCGGGTAACATCCTTTGCGGAAGCAAATATGTGTGTAGAGGTTTTTGTGGCTACCGGTAATACGGCACTCGCAATTTCACCGGCTTGTTGCGCGATATCGAGTTGTTGAGTGCGTGTTGTTTTTAATTTTTGCGCAGTGCTACTTTCGTCAAGATAGTGTGCCAAGCGTTCAGCGATCGTTCGATAGTTGTTGAAAATAGTGTCCATGTTCGCACGGTAGTCTTGAGCCAGCTGACCTTTGAAACTTTCGGGTGTGTAGTATTTGTACTGACCATGGTTGTCTTTTTCATCATGGTGTCCCGCATAAGCGGTCGATTGGACAAATGTTGCTCGCCTGTCTTGCTCGATTGTTGTGGTCGCGAGCAATGATTGTTGCTCTACCTGCAGATGTAATCCGACGAGCTTCTGTATATTTGTTGCATATTTTTGCACGAGATCATGCAGTGATGCATCGGTTTTACCCTTATCTAAAAATGTATCGAGCAAAACTTTCCTAAGATCCTGGGTGCTTTGACCCGATTGAGTAATGGCTGCGGCAAGCATGGTTGCGTCTAGCTGGTCCTTAAATGCATACACATCGGCGTTGCAATCGGTCACAATGGTGTCCAATAGTTCTCGCCCTGCAGCAGAGATGCTAGTGCCAGTCCTGGTGTGCTCAAGGTATGGATTGTTTTCACTGACTAACGTGGCGTGCTTTGCTGTGGCTGGCGATATATTCTTATGGCGTTTTTCGATTGGCAGTAGCGGGAACACCTTTTCCCAAATGAGATTGCTGACGATCTCTTTTGATAATAGTTCATCGTTTCTGACGCAGTCGATACGGATAAAGTCCTTTGGAAAAAGTTGACAGAGGTCGTAAAAAACATCAACCGACCGTTTTAAATGTTCAAGATCCTTCTCGTGGATATCGCGTATCTTTTCAGTTTGTCCGAGTAACTGCTGTGATACGGTAACCGGGACATTTAACACAAAATTTGCGTCGGGTCGAGGGATTTTCAACATCTCAAATTCAAGATTATCGAGCCAGATAAAATACCCTCGCCGTTGGTCGGCGTGGTAAAACTTTGCACCCTGATGCGCCATGTTAGAACCGGTGTATCGATCTATCACAACGATCTTGCCCTCACTGAGAGCCTCTCGGATTTGTTCGGCTGCTGCATAGCGATCGAGTGCGTAAAATAGAGAGGCAGTATATGGGCCTATCTTATCTACTGAGCCGTACGCACCGCTTAAGTATTGCTTTACGAAATAGCTGGAGGGTTCATTGTATTGTGGAAACTTAAAAGTAGCTACATCGTAGCCGGCTTCTTCGAGCCGGTTTGTTAGTATTTCGAACTGTGTGCTTTTACCGGAACCATCAGTGCCTTCGATGACAATGAATGCGCCTTCTTTACTTTGCATGGGTCCCTCCGTGTACAACGTTTTGTGTGCCCCACCACGTTACCTGTTATTTTATCTTCAAGCTTGCATGTAAAGCAAGGAGGTATGTATTTCAAAGGTGTATAATTTAACCTGAGATATGAAAGCATTTATTATTGCCGCCCAGTCGGCGGACGGATTCATCGGACTTGACTCAAATCACCGATCGCTTGATTGGCGTTCTAAGGCTGATGCTCAATTTTTTATTGAGCGGACTAAAGAAGCGGGCGTCATTGTAATGGGGTCTGCAACCTATAGCACGTTCAAAATACGTCGTAACCCACCAGGTCGCCGATTGATTGTCATGAGTTCTCATCCCGAATCCATTGAGGGTGATGGTGTGGAGGCGACATCGGAAGGGCCTGTTGAGCTTCTCAAGCGGCTGGAACGAGAAGGTGTGCACGAGGTCGCTCTTGGCGGCGGAGCTACGATTTACAAATTATTTCTAGATAATAACCTAGTTGATGAAATTTATCTGACTATTGAACCCGTGTTATTTGGCACCGGAATTCCTCTTTTTAAGGGGGAGGTCCGTGCGAGACTATCTTTAATTGAAAATCGAAACCTAAACGAAGACACGGTATTATTGCACTATAAGGTGCAGCGCGCTGAAGTTGCAATCTAGGTAATTTATTGACTGCGGGCTAGTTTGTGACACACTCTAAGGTATCTATGGAGGAGTTAGCCAGACGTATCTTAAAGCACTACGGATTTCCCGATGTGAAATTACTTACTCCGAGTAAAGGCTACCGGAATCATTCGTTCCCTGCGCAACTGCCTGATGGTTCGATGGTAAACATCATGGTATATAAGCGTGAACCGGGTATGCACAGTCGAATCCTCCGCGCGAACCAGGTGTCAGACTTCGTCTATAGTCATGGATTGCCGGCACGCCATGCGCGCGATTCTCGTATTACCCGGCTATCTTCGACAAAAGGTGAGTTGTACGCTGCTCTGTACGATTATTTACCCGGTACAACCATTCCATGGGAAGCCTATACCATGAAGCACATCAAGCTGCTTGGGAAAACCATGAGCGACATACATGCGGTTCTATCGAACTATGACATTGATAATTTGCCAAAGGTAGTTGATGAGTACACCGCGATCGTCAATCGAATGCGCGACTATTTTTTCCAGTCCGGTGTGCAGCAGGCTCTACAGAGAAAATTAGAATTAGTAATTTCAGAGAATGTCTTTGATGAATGTATCACGGTACTTGAGGCCTGCAATTACCTGCCCTATCAGCAGGCGCTACATATGGATTTTGTCAGAGGCAATATCTTGTTTGATGACAAAAACAGCGTAGTATCGATTTCGGGAATATTGGATTTTGAAAAGACTGCCTTTGGCAGTCCGCTTTTCGACATTGCTCGAACGCTCGCGTTTCTTATCGTAGATTGTAAATTCAAACAACCGGATAAGGTTAGAAAGTATTTTCTTATATCTGGTTACGAGAAACGAGGCTCTATGCCGCTAAAAACGTTTGCTATAACTATCGGTACTAAAAAAGTATCGGTACTTGATAGGCTAGTGGAACTCTATTTAATATATGACTTCTATAAGTTCTTGAGACACAATCCGTATGATTATTTAAAACAGAATGAGCATTTTATCCGTACGAGAGATATACTACTCGACGCTAAGCTCTTACGAAAGTATAAACGTTGATGTATATATTGTGTCTAGTATGAATGGATGTATCGCATATATGGTGTAGCTTTGTTGTGTGCAATACATAGCGAATCTATATGAAAACTGCTAGAATATGCTAAAAGCTAATCTTGGAGGGATAGTGTAGATGGCTTCGGCATGGAAAAAGCGGTTGATTCCTATGAGCGACCTGATGACGTTGCACGAGCAACTGAAGGAAAAAAACAAAAAGATCGCATTTACAGCCGGATCCTGGGATTTGCTGCACGTTGGTCAATGTCGCTATTTAACAGAAGCCAAAAGCCGTGGTGATGTTTTAGTAGTCGGTGTCAGTAGTAATGACGCAATCCGCAAAGTGAAAGGGCCAAACAAACCCATCCTGGATGAAAAAATTCGCGCAGAAATGCTTACTTATTTACGGGCCGTGGATTTTGTCACAATTTTACCTGAGCCCAGTTGCACACCAACGCTTGGGTTATTGAAGCCGGATATCTTCATTACGGTCCGCGAAGATTGGGCGAGCGAGTACAGGGAATCAAAGGAATATAAGACCGTCACCAAGTATGGGGGCGAGGTAGAGGTGGTGGATCGTCAATCAACAACGCTTTCGACCACAAAGATTGTGCAACGTGCGATTGGTGGTGAACTAGGGAACATCTTTAAAGACTTTATGGAGCTGCGCAAGGATCCGTTGAAAGAAAGATAGTGGAACTTGGAATAAGTATTACCGACGAACAGCGAAAAAAGCAGGAGTATTATCGAGACGCCCGCACTGGTGGATATTACGGTAAAATTTGGACTACTGTTGGGAAGTGCGTCTTTTGTGATCTTCGCGATAAATATATCGTTCATGAAGAAAACGGTGTTGTACTTACGGTACCGCTGTACGCATACATCGACGGCAATTTAATGGTCATTCCCCGCAGACATGTAAAATCGGCTAAAGAGCTGACGCCCGAAGAGTGGGAAACGGTTCGTAAGTTTATGTACATTGCTAAAAAATGAT
>CAYVOS010000011.1:0-15205 GCA_964453515.1 uncultured Candidatus Saccharibacteria bacterium
TTGACAACGCATCTTGGCAGCTAAGAACTGACATAGATCTCATGAATGGCAGTAACTGGTGGGGCTACTCACCTAGTTCCTATCCCTGCAGTAGTAGCAGTAGTCTCTACACTACCGGTTTATACCCTGGTAGTACTGTAACGTTCAATGACCCGGGCGGTACTGCGGAAACTATTACCCTCACTGATGCGTCCACTGCTGCACTGTACTGCTATACACCGTACGTCGGCCCATACAGTACAACTGGTTACTCGGGTAGTTATAACTTTGTCCAGTCGTTTGAACAGTGGTGGGGATCTACAGTCTATCCATTTGCAGCAGAAGTAACCGCTACTACTTACAGCGACCCAGCGATGACACAGCAACTTTCACTTTCAAGTCCTTTGCCTTCAGGCAGTAAAATATACGTTAAAGTTTCGGCCTTAAATACCGGCGCTAACACATGGAGTAACTCATGGACACATGTTGGAACAATAAACCCCCAAGACCGCACAAGCGTGTTTCAGGATAGTTCCTGGTTGTGGAGCAATCGGCCAGCAGGATTGGATCAGGCATCTGTGGCGCCAAACCAAACTGGCACGTTTGAGTTCTCAATGACTACACCTAACATAGATGGTGATTATCATGAGGACTTTGGACTTATAGCCGACGGCCAACCCGGAGGTTGGATGCAAGATAATGCCACTTTTGGATTCGATATCGTAGTTAGTAATCCGTATAACGGCGAAATTACAAGTCTCGAAACATATAAAGATAGCGGTTTTACACAACAAACCGATATTGGCGCCATGACCATTGGCCAGACCGACTACGTTATGCTGCAAGTCAAGAATATTGGAACGCAGACATGGAGCAATACTACTACCTACGTCGGAACGACAGGCCCAGAAAACAGAAGTAGCCCCTTCCAGAATAATACGTGGATATCTTCAGACAGACCGACACAACTAATACAAACTTCTGTGGCACCGGGCCAAATTGTCACTTTCGAGTTCTCAATGACCGCACCACCGACACTAGGTATAACGAGTGAATCATTTGGTTTAATTGACGACGCACAATCGGGTGGCTGGATGCCCGGTCCAGGCTTTACCCTCGGTATAGGTGTTGTTAATCCTCCACTTGATACTTTATATCCGGACATACTGCTGTATCCAGGCGAATCAATACAATCCAATAACGGTACCTACACTTTGGATATGCAGACAGATGGAAACCTAGTAATAAATACTGCGAAGGGTCCAATTTGGGGAAGTGGCACAAACGGCAAGAACGTTGCATACCTTAATATGCAATCAGACGGCAACCTAGTCATATACAACACGAGCGGCCAGCCGATTTGGTCGAGTGGTACTCCAGGTCAAGGTTTTTCAAAGTTGATTATGCAAAACGATGGAAACCTAGTTTTGTACAATTACAACGGAAATGCTACTTGGTCTACTGGCACATACCAAAATCCTATGAACACGCCATCTGACCTCCAGCCCGGACAAACACTCCAACGCGGAGGTGAACTACTGTCGTCAAATGATGAATACCGGCTAGTCATGCAAAACGACGGTAATATGGTAATTTATTCTCCCGCACATGCCCTTTGGGGTTCTGATACCAATGGAAAAGACAGCTCATTTATAGCAATGCAAACAGACGGTAATTTTGTGGTATATTCCCCTTCCGGAGCCTTATGGGCTAGTGGCACAAACGGACACGGGCCATCAACACTAGTCATGCAAAACGATGGAAACCTCGTTATATATGATGCCGATGGTCAACCAACCTGGGCTAGTGGCACAAACGGGATGTGGTAACTTTAACCTACTACCCTCTAAATGACAGCGCTGGGGTATCTAGCCTACTCAGCAATATTGAGCAATTCGTGGTAGAGTTTTTCGGAAGTCTTATCCCAAGTGAACGTTTGAGCGTATGATTTCGCATCGTTTACGAATACTTTTCTCTTGTCTCGAGGCATTTCAAGTAGCCCTACAACATCACTCCAAATACCCTCCCAGTCATTTGCATATAGTACGTATTTACCGCCCACTTCAGGGATTGATGAATTTCTGTAGGTAACGACTGGGCACTTTTGGAGCATGGCTTCTAAGACTGGAATCCCAAATCCCTCATACATCGTGGGGAACACAAAGGCGATAGCATTGCTATACAGTTCTTGCTTAGTCCTATCACTTACGTACCCGAGGGTCAATATGTCTTCAACGTAAGAGGAGTCCGCAATTGCTTTTCGCACAACCTCGTTTGGTATTTTTTCTAATGACTGGAAATTCTCACCTACCAGAACTAGTTGGATATCATGGCCAGAAGCTTTTAGATTATTGTAAGCTGCTACAAGGTCATCAACGCGTCTTCTCCTGACGTCTATACCCCCAACAAAGAGCAAGAATGGCTTTGTTGGAAGTGTTTTGTTGTCAGCAGCTTCCTTGCCCGTACTTGCCACTTTAAGGCTTACTCCTAAGTGATCAACGACCATCTTTTTAAGTGGTATGTGCAGATATTTATGTAGGTCACTCCGAGTGCTTTCAGAAACACACAAAATACGTTTAGCGCGTTTGTGCGACCGTTTTAAAATATGTACATATCCCTGGTTATGCAGAAGCGTCCGTAAGGTAGTCCTGGCAGCTTTATGTTTAAAATGTACCCATGGCGACTCGAAGAAGTCATCCCAATAAATATACGGAATGAGGTCGTGCGACACAAGCAAAGACTTCGGATGTCTTGGAACACCCAGTGCGAAGTCAAACTGCAAGAAAACGTCGCAGTTATGAGTGTTAGGCACAGGGCTGCCAAACCAATTGCGCCATATCCTGGTTAATTTTTCAGAATAGGGCCGGACACCTTCACTGTCTGGACGCACTCCGAGCTTAACTTCTTCATATGTAAGCTCGTCGGGTATTTCTAAGAAGTCCTTAGGATCAATCTCATCATCATATTTAAAGAACACGAAGCTTATGTCGTTTTCAGTGTCTGCAATAGCACGTTCAAAAACACGGTTCAGGCATTGCTTAGTAACTTCACCAATCCCCCGGTATTGGTGACCAATTTGGAAAACTCGTAAATCTACGCCGATCTTCATTAGCCCTCACCTCCTTGAGATCTTTGAAAATGCGACAACGGTAAACCGGTCAAGGCAGCAGCGGTTATTTCGGCACTCTTACGCCAGCTCAGTGAGGCAAGATGTTTTTCTATGTCTACCTTAAAGTGATCGGGGTCTTTATCTAGAAGTTTAACAGTGTTCTTTATCTTTGCAGCTATATCTTTCACATCGTAAGGGTCTACATATACCGCAGCCCTACCTGCAGCCTCTGGCACAGATGCGACATATGAAGCAACTACAGGAGTACCACACGCGTAAGCCTCGTTCGGTGACATTCCAAAACCTTCATAAATCGGAGTGAATATGAATAACTTAGCACCACTAAACAGTGCCGGCATATCTTTATCTTCGACAAATTGTTTAGGGTTTATAATTCGATAGCCCTGCTCTTTAGCTTTTTGTATTTTTTCAATGATACTATGGTTATTCCATCCACCAGCACCGACGATTACTAACGGATATTTATCGGTAAACGATGTAGGCAACGACGTGTAGGCATCGACTAAACGCTCGTAATTCTTCCTGGGTTCAATATTTCCGACAGTAAAAATATACTCATCATGAAAGATATCATATTTGGCCTTTACCTTATGTATTTCTTCGGCACTTCGACGGTAGAAATGTCGTCGATCAATAGAAGGGTTAGCTACAAAAATCTTCTTTGGATCTAGTTTGTAATACTTGACCATTTCTGTCTTGCTAAATTCTGAGACGGCTATGACGTTTTGAGAATTCTTAATGGAAAAAGGCACCGTTCGTTCGAGATAGTCACGATTTCCCTTTTCGACACATTCTGGTACGGCCAAGTATGTCACGTCATGAACTACGACAGACGCTTTCGTAAACCACCTTGGCCAAGCCAAGAATGCGGGGAAGTAGTAGTATCCACGCCCAAGCAGTAAGTCACAGGGAAATGGCAAGTGATATTTCATAAACCCACGGATCACACGATTCGCAAGTGGATTGCGAATAATACTCGTATAATGCCGAAATCCGTACTTGTGTAATCGATACGAAATAAACCTAGGGCTGATTAGGGAATATGTTAGCTTGCCTTCACCTGCAAGTTCATCAAACCCTGCAACTATACCATGCGTGTAGTGTCCCACCCCACTAAAATGGTCATCCACCAAGGGAAAAGCATCTACTTGTATATGAGGGATTTTCTTCATTGTATACCTTTCTACTCAGTCGCAACTTTCGCACTCAACATCCTAGTCGATCCATTTCGCATAGTCGTAACTTTTTTTCGAGCCTCCATAAGCTCAATGGGCAGTGCTTCGTTACGAAAGTATCCATCACTTGTCAGCTTCTCCATGAAAGGTTCCCAACTATGCCGATCGTGCATCAATTTTTGTGCATTCTCAGCATACTTAAGCCCGATGGCAGGATTGCCCAGGTATTCCTTCAGAAGACTTACATACTCTTTAACGTCTTCAAAGGCAGATACTAGATATCCGGTCTTTCCTTTCTGAATAATCTCAGGAATACCGCCGACAGCTGGTGCCATCACGGGTAGCCCGCCTGCTATTACTTCAAATAAGATGTTAGGCAAACCCTCATACTGCGTAGTCGTTAGGTATAGATCGTATTTGCTAATATCGATCTCCCCGAGCCCCTTTGTGAAACCACCATGGTACGTAATGTTACTGTGTGCCTTGATTTTCTCAATCGTATCGTCTTTATCCAGCACCTGGTTCCCATACATATGGAACTCAATTGGTAAGCCTGCGCTCTTAACAGCTGTAGCGACCTTCATTAGTATGTCAGGACGTTTTTGTTTATCTATCCTGCCCGCCCAAAGCACTTTAAGCGGTTCTTTTGACGTATATCTAGTCCGTACTTGTGCCCGCAGCGGTAAAACTACCCCCGTATATGGTTGATAGTTAATGGAGAATTTACTTCTGGGGAGTGCCTGCAATTCTACGAGATCGTCAATAATTTGCGAATTATCAGTCAAAACCTTTTGCACATAATCAATTGAGTAATCAAGGTGATCGAGCAGGTAATTGACACGTTGGCCGCTTGGAGTAAAGTCAAAACAAAACGCCGACACAAATAGTCTCGATACAGAACTTAACTGTTTTGCATACTCACTAAATGTTTTGTAACCAACATCTGAATTGATAAGATGTATGTTTTTTGGAGCAAGTTCAACTAATAGCTGTGCAAGTAATCTCGTCCGTCGTTCTGGATCTAGTGAATAGAATTGGTGACTCAACGTAATAAAAGTGGCGGCTTCTGGAAGTCGGTCTTTCCAGGGTGATTCTGTTACTTCTGTCGCAATCAATGCAACTTTTGCATTTGGGTTATCACGCAATACGGCCTTAACGTAATTAGTTATGACAAGATCAGCGCCACCGGTCTTCAACCAGGGAATTAGAAAAATAAAATCAGCGTCTAGCGGTAACTTTTTAAGTAGATCCCAGTAGATAAAGCTAAATCTTGAGGCAATTGGCTTATGGTTCTCTATTCGTTGCAACAATCCGGAGTCAGGATAAAGTTTATGCTCAAAGTTATGTTGTATTTTCCACTCATCTATGAGCACCTTACAGTATTTTTTAGTTTCTTTATCATGTGAAACAGGGGCCGACGTGGCCGGTAGTTCGCGAAAGGCAATCCTCATATAATGTTCAAACGCTTGCGTACGTTTATACCTGCGGAATGCCGGTCCGATTACTCGACCAGTCTTGGCCAACGTGTACCGGGGAACAACAGAAAGTTTCTGCGAAATTGTTACATGTCTGTGAAATTCTTCAGGCAGTTCAAAATTAGGGGTCATCGGCTTCAACCTTTGGTCACGAAGAAGTGACGATTTACGAAGAAGCAGTCTAAGCATTTGGTGTTTTCGCGCAAGCGACCCTACGGCTTTTCTTCTATAGAAGTAGACCGTTTTTGGCGCAATGACATGGTCAATGCCTGCTTCGATTGTGTCGATGTGCCACTGCCAATCCTCTGGCCCAAATCCTTCCTTGGGATTAACGGGTTTATACTTGAAAGAATCACGCAACTTATTAGACGCAAAGCTGGGTAATGGCCATGGATTATATTCAACCATTGCAGCCTTATCAAAACCGGGTCCTTTCGATCCACTAAGGTGCCATATTTCATTGATACTATCAAAAGACACAAGATATTCAGGATGCACTATTACAGGCTCTTTTTGTTTGCGTAATGTCTCGACACTTGCGGTTATCATATTTTCTGAAATAAGATCGTCAGCATCCAATACTCCAACATATGCACCTCTTGCTAAACTTATTCCATAATTTCGTGTCGGTGCTGCATCACTAAATGAAACCTCTTTTACGATCACTGGTACTACGTGTCCTATTATGTTTTTTAGGTTTTCATCAACATACTTTTTCGTAAGTTCATTCACATTGTCCAGTACGATAATTACTTCTACCTTTAGGCCGTTCCGTAATGCATGATCCAAGCTACGTTTCAAACTACGAATAGTCGCATGCATCACACGACCTTCTTCATGGGTACCAAGCACAATCGTTGCATCAAATGCTGGCTTTTGTATTGTTGTCTTACCCATATGCGTTTTCGTAAACCTTACTTACCTTTATTCAGCCTGCGTTTAAACCGTTGAGTAATTGACGTAATGGCCACATCACTGAAACGTTCTAATACGCGATCGGTATTATTATTGATATGTCTTTCCAATCGTACTACCGCGATATCATCGTGCTCAAGATTATTCATAATATAACCAACCCCGAATCTGCCACTGTTAATATCTTGACGCAAGTACCTATTGCGAAGCATGGTAATCATCTTTTCAAGCTGATCCGCGCCAGCGTGGACAGAGTTACCATAGTCCCCCGTTTGCCTTGGGCGATGGTGATAAAATAATAATGGTTTCTCTTTACGCAAAAAAGCTACATCATGTTTGAGCAGAAGTCGAATGCCGAAATCCCAATCTTCACCCACCCCTAAAGACTCGTCATAACCACCGAGTTGATCAAACACTTCCCTTAAGTATGTAACTGATCCGTTAGAGATATAATTTTTGTGACATTGCTTGAAAAGACTTATCTCACCCTCACCACTCTCAGGATATAAGTATTGAGAAATGGTAAATATTTCATTCCCCCTTATCTCTTCGACAACAACATCCATTTTAACTACAACAGCTTTTTCTTTGGTCGACTCCAGATATGGAATTGTTAACTCAAGTCGTTCAACCGGCCAAGAATCATCGTCATCTAAGATAGTCACATACTTACTGTCCACTGCGCGTATCGCACAGTTTAAGGCTTTGGTTATGCCCTCGGTCTCCTTATTATGAAACACCACCCTGCGCATATTGGGGTACTTTTTTAGCAATGAATCCACTACACGTTTATCTCCACCGTCGTTCCATATAACATGTACATAATCGTCATATGTTTGACTGTCTACACTCTTGAGAGCGCGTTCTAGCAAAAGCTCCCGACCTTTTGTACGAGTAATGACTGCTACCATGGGGATATTTCGAGACCTAGAATTCATAATTATATCCCTTTATATTCCACGCTTAGTTTTACCGGAAGCTCTACCAGGACACCTTTGTGTACTTTTTTATTTACCTGAAAATATGTAGCCGCATCCCAGGAATCAGAGACATTATTATCAGTATTAATAAATATGCCAATGCTATATATGCCGTCATTGTAGATATTCGGACATCGCCACGTCACCTTACACTCTTCGCCTGGCTTTAGCATAGGCAGTCTAGTCCCCCAACTGTTAGCTTCATGTAAGCACTGTCCTGCCGCATTAAGTACACGAAATCCGGTCATGAGTGACTTACTATATTTTAGTTTGCCTGTAGCTTCCAGGGTTACCGTAAACACGAGCTCGTCATCTTTATCCCTAAGTGTTTTCTTGGCCAGTTCTATCGACTTCGCCTTCACCACGCCACTACCCCACCGATTTTCGGCTACAAATTCAGGCTCAACACTAAGTTCTTTAGCAAATAGATGCTCATATTTACCCGCAATATTCGTCGGGTTGCCAACAGCTTTCATTTCACTTTGCTCAATAAGCACCACGCGATCACAGTATTCTCGAACCGCACTCATATCATGGCTTACGAAGACTACGGTCTTTTTATTCCTCTTAAGTGATTTAAAGTACTCGTAACACTTCCGCTGAAAATCTGAATCACCCACAGCCAATACTTCATCAACTATTAATATGTCCGCTTCAGCCTTAACTGCAACTGAGAACGCTAAACGAACCTCCATACCAGAGGAATAATTCTTCAATTTTTGATCCATAAAGTCTTCAAGCTCAGCAAACGCGACAATATCCTCATACATGTCGTCAACATGCTTCTCAGAGAACCCCATCATCGCGCCATTAAGGTACACATTTTCTCTACCGGTAAGCTCATGGTTAAAGCCCACTCCAAGCTCAATGAATGGAACCAGTTTACCGGTCGTCCAAATCTTACCTTCCGTTGGCTGGTATATACCCGCGAGCATTTTGAGCATCGTACTCTTTCCGCTTCCGTTACGGCCGACTATACCGAAGAATTCGCCTTTCTTAATCTCAAAAGAAATATCACGGAGTGCATGTTGAACTTCACTAGTTTTAGTACGCTTTCTATAGACAGATGTAAATAACCCCTTAACAGAAGTTACTTTTTCATGAGGTAAGATGAAATCTTTGGAAACATGATCTACCTTAATAACAATGTCATCAGACATTTAAACTTCCTCCGCAAAACTCTTAGAATGAGTTTTAAAGTACCACGCACCTACAATGGTCAGTATGATTGTGATCGATATCGGAATAGCCCATATCCATTTATCGCCACCAAATTCCTGATTGATTGTAACCGTGTCATGCGTCACCAGCACATATCTGGCATCCTGAATCACTTGTGCTAAAGGATTTAGCAAAAGTACTTCACGCACCTTATGGTAGGAAATTCGAGAGAGTGGGTAAATAATAGGTGTTGCATAAAATCCAGCCTGCATCAGGACCTCCCAAATATAGGAGATGTCCCGAAACTTAACGAATAATGCGCTTAGCAAAAATCCAAGTGCTATAGAAACTAAGAATAGTTCTATTAATAATGGAATTAGCCATAGGATTTCCCAAGTAACACCAACATGTCCAACCACCATAAATACTGCTATCACGATAAAGTTAAGAAGCAGGTTAATGACCGCGGACAAAGATACTGCGATAATGATGTTGTACTTAGGAAAATTGATCTTGCGGATCAAATCACTCTTGCCGACAATTGCCCCGACGCTACCACCAGTCACCTCACCAAAGAAATTCCAAAGCACAATACCAAACAGTAAATATACTGGGTAATGGGGCACTGCATTTCCAACTTTTAGGAATTTGGCAAAAACAAGATATAAAATCACGAAGAGCAACAATGGTCGTAGAATAGACCATATGTAACCAAGTACCGACCCTTGGTATCGAAGCTTAAAGTCTGTCTTTACTAGCTGTTTTAGCAGTATGAAAGAATAGCCATACCGTTGCCGTATGCGGCGCAATGTCTCCATCGTCAGCTTATTATAACGGAGAACCATCGCATGTGAAAGATATGGTGAGTATATTACCACATATTTTTAAAGATTGTGTTATTGCATCTTAATTGCGATATCGTAATTATAAATAAGAATAGTTTTCTTTTGATATGACACCACTTCAGCAGGTCTTCCAAATTGACCTTCAACTTCCTGTAAACTACACATCACTGGGGATGTTTGGCTTGGATCATTAATATAAAAACTATTGTTTGATGGGGTCTGGAACTGATTGGTGTCAACAAGCAAGCGAAGAAAGACTGTTTTGTCGTTAATGCACGTAACAGGCAAAATGTTGACTGATCCATCAGACAAATACGTATTAATATTTCCATTCCAGTAATTGGCATAACCCTTCCTCAGGCCCAGCTGCTTTATCCTTTCGATTAACGCATAATTTGCTGCATTTGCCTTATTACCTGATCTTATTGCATTTAACTGCATTGGAGTTAAGGCAAATACCGACGTGGCAAGATTGATACAAATTGCCAACCATAAAATTACTATAAAAATCGTGCTTGAGCGTTTTAATTTACCCACAATAAACGAGACAAGAATTGCAGCGAGATAGGCGGATAGGACGAAGTACCGGTAATCATCCTCACTATCTAGGTAACATGCAACAAATACAAGAATATACAGTGCTCCAAAAAAGGTCGATACAAGGAACAGAGGGCTAATTTGATCACCTTCTATATCAATGTGTCGCTTTCGATGCCTCGCCACGAATAATACGAACCATGCTGCAACTGCTAGGACAATGATCAAATTCAATATAGAAGCTATCCCCGACATACTGAGCAGTCGAGCTCCTGCGATATTCACACCAAAAATAGTAGTCATTTCACCCACCGTTGAAGTAAATTCGCTAGCGAGATGACCGAAGTGTATCAGCGATATAGTAGCCCCCAGTGGTGAAAAGAGCCCTATTCTGGCATCTACCGATTTCATGGCGAGACTGACCACTAAGCTGAGCATCGTACTTCCCGCTATAAGAAGCGCCTGACCCTTAGTTGCTTTTTTGACTAAATAAAGAATTACAAATAAAAGTGCTACTGGTCCTACAGTGAGGTATAAGAAATACGGATCACTATAAATAAATAAGCCTGCGACAATTCCGGCTACTATGGCTAGGGTTCTTGATATCCAGTTTTTGAGAGGGTTTACTTCACCGTAGTAAAACTTTACCGCCATGGCAAAGTACACAAATGATATCCCCATCTCAAAATCCCGCCATGCCATATTTAAGAATAACTGTGAAAAGTTATAACCTAAGCTAGCGAGCCATAAGAATGGCAAAAGTGTTTCATAAGAGATATTTATGCGGCACTTTTTCAACATGTAGAGACCGGCGACGTAAAACAGCGAAAAATTGATTATCGCAAAAACTGATGCCTCTAAGAAAAGAAGAGTCCTGTTTGCCTGGAATATATGCCCAAACAACATGAGAATCGGCACGTTCACCAAGAAGTTATCTTTTGACCCCATATCCGCTATATGTCCGTTAAAAGGGGTCCATGTGGTTAAAATATTCTGCCAAGAAACATCGTCACTTGTATACGGCCTGGTGCGTTGAGCTAAGTAAAGATTTATGATGACGAGTGCTATAGATATTGCAAATACGACTACCGTCGGTTTTATTAAACATCTGAGCCACGTTTTTGTCTTATTCATAGTACCCCCTGCGTATAAACTCTTTGAATATATGTAGATATTTAGCCCAAGCTTAACTGTGTACCTACTATTATAACCGTTATGTTTTTCTCTCAAGCACAGCCGTACCCTGTATTTTTTCTTGCTTGGTAGCCGTTTTGTCAAAATGAAATTTATTCTTTGCGTGCAAGATCAGCGTTAGTGCGAATAATATTCCTAGGAACACCAGAAAAACTGAACGGTCAATAATGCTCGCGTCTACAATATTGGCTGTACTTATATGGTGTAACCTCTGACTAAAAACCAGGAATGTTTCCCTTATCCCGATAGCACCTGGCGTCAACGCAACAAAGAGTGCAAAATTTGCGACACCGGTATAGGTAATCACCTGACCGAGCGATATATGATTGTTGACACTATGCAATTCCACCGCAAAAATCACTACCTGCACGATTGCTTGGAACACGGTTGTACCTAAGAGAAATGCGATACTGGGCAAGTGGATATTGAGTACATCCGGTTTTGCTTTCAGACGTCCCATATACCAGCGTACACCGGCCGCAACCCCGCCACCAATAACGATTACTCCGAAAACTGACTGCCACCATGGCCGGCTCGGCGTCAGTAGCATGAAAGCGCTCACTACCGCGTAGCATGCGTAGTACAAAAGCATTGAAGTTACATAGTCCCGTATTTTTAGCTGGTGCTTTTTCTTAAGGTAAACACCGCGTAGCGCTATGCCCCCTTGCCCGGGAACGAAAAAATTCGTGAGCGTAGAATATGCATTTAAAAGTATGTTCTCTTCGATAGATACGTTTCGTTTACAAATATATAAAGCCGCCTGCAGAATGAATACGAGCGCCCCAAGCCATGCACCGTACAACACAAGCAGTAAAATAGCGGTAAGCAGTGAAATATGCTTGAGATCTCGCAGTAAATACACGTGGCCATGTAGATAAACAGCAAACACCGCTATTGTTGCAGCAACAAGCAGCAAACCGAGTGCTAAGCGTAGCCCCTTCTTCATATAGTATCCATTGTAACCTTTTTTTGAGCATTAGAGCCCAGACAAGGTAAAAGTTCGCCCAGCTTAAGACCAGCTGCTACTATATAATGTGTAAGAGATCTGATGCGAAACATACTGCAACGTTTTAGTGGTGTTTTGAATTCTCGGCGATTCTTTTGGGCCGTGATGTTTTTTTTCATATTCGAAGCCTCATGGATCGCCCTTTCAGCTAACTATCCAATGGCCTTTGATGAAAATTTTCATTTCGGGCTCATACGTATCTATGCCCACTACTGGCTGCCATTCCTAGGTAGCCAACCGCCAGGAGCCGATGCATTCGGCGCAGTACCGCGTGATCCCTCGTACCTCTACCATTATGCGATGAGCTTCCCGTATCGTGTACTTGCTCTGTTCTTTCATAGTCTGGCAGCACAAGTCATCATCCTCCGTTTTATAAATATTGGCTTATTTACTGCCGGAATCGTACTGTTTCGCCGTGTCCTTTTGCGGGTCGACTTGCCGGATCGCTTCGTTAATGCCTCATTCACCTTGTTTGTACTACTGCCGGTAGTGCCACTTATTGCAGGGCAAGTGAACTACGACAACCTACTGTTCCCGCTTGTAGCATGGGCATGCTTGCTTACCTTGACGGCCATAGAAGAGATCCGAAACAGCAAACCATCGATTCGCACTTTACTTACACTAGCCACCGTCTGTATTTTTGCAGCGGTAGTAAAATACGAATTCATGCCAGTATTTGCTGGCATCGTTTTATTTCTGCTCTATGTCCTTAAGCGCAGTTATCATACAAAATGGCGCACATTATTCACAAAGCTACGCGAAAGCTGGAATGGACACTCCATGTATACGCAAGTACCGCTTATCGTATTACTGGTTATTGGCCTCGGACTGTTTGCACAACGTGACGGTGTTAATCTAGTTAAGTACCACAGCTTTACGCCGAACTGTAGTTATGTGTTAAGCATTAAGTCCTGTAGCAAATACAGCCCTTGGGCTTTTAACTACCGCGAACATAAAAAAGTAGAAAAACTCAAAGCTGATGGTACTATGAAGTATGAAAATCCCATTAGCTATACAGGCTGGTGGATCTACTGGTTCTGGTACCGAACCTTCTTTGCCGTCAATGGACCAAAAAAATTTACTAACTATCCTCCGCTAACACTACCTGCCGCTATGGGCGCATTTATCGGTATCGTAGGTATTTTCGCCATCGCTTTTCGCTGGCGATATGTACTTAAGAATAACCTGTACATGCAATTTTTCTTGATAGTTACTGTCATCTACTTGGTGACGCTTTGGATCGAAGGATACTCAACTTACCGCTATACCGGCGTGTTCGAAATCATGAATAGCCGTTACCTACTTCCTGTGTTTCTATTGCTTGTGGCTTTGATGGGCAAAGCTATGTATAGCATTCTCCACAAGCTCCCTATCTTAAAAACTTCATTTGCAATAGTCGCGCTCTTATTCTTCCTAGAGGGTGGCGGATTTCTTACATTTATCGTTCGAAGTGGGCCCAGCTGGGACTGGCCGAATAACACAGTTAGGGTCGTAAATAATACTGCCCGTAAAGCGTTGCACCTTGTACTTATCGAGGGTAATAAAAAGTACACCACAAAAGTTTGGATGTTTAATTAAGCTGTAAGCTACTAAAGTGTGGGCATGGGCTATTGAGCGATTGCCTTAATGTTACTCGCCATGATAAATAATTATAAGCATGAAGCATCGACATACACTCACTAAGAACAGGTTCAACAAGATGCTCAATCGATTCTTCCACAAATGGATCGCGAATCGACGTGGTGTCTTTGTTGCTGCAATTTTAGTAGCAGCTGGTTTAGTCACATTTGAGCTAAACGGCTTTCACGAAGGCAGTAGCTCGACGGTGTCGCTCGGTTGGTTTATAGATGGGAACCAACTGCAAAGCCTAGTAGGCTATAGCACATCCTCACTCCCTGCACGCTATTTTAATACCCCAAATACCATTATTATGAATCAGTCCATGGGTGGCGGGACATACATACCTAATAAATGGCGCAGCCAAGCAGGCAACCACTACACCAGTTTCGGTATCAACGGCTGTTCACCTGGCAATAGTTGCTACTCTCTCATGGGTGACTTAGCTGCTCACAACGGTAGTGTTTCCAACAAAGCACCAGTAGCACTCTACGATAATGAGGTGTGGGTACGCACACCAGGTGTCGAACAATCCAACCCGTGTAGCTACATGGCGCAATTTGTCACTACCGCGCATTTGCATGGGCTGATCACGGTAGTCGCTCCGGACCAGGATCTTGCGGAACCGGGCAACATCACATCATACCAGGGCAACGAATCGGAAAATTGGCAAGCATATCTCAGGCTCGGGCTTGCAGCTTGTGCAGCCAAGAGTGGGTCAGATTGGTACCACATCATGTCACAACCATTCGAATCAAACTGGTGCAGTAACCCCTTTACGGAGTGTCAGAGTTCCGAGTCAGATTTCGATAACTTCGTAACTCAAGCAGCCTTGCAAGCAAGAGCTGTTAATCCATCTATAAAACTCGTTGACGGATTATCGACCAACCCGACCTACTTCGGATACTTCCGGGGCTCCCTGACGTTTGCTAGAACGATATATCAAGACTACATGGACACTAAACATATCGTAGACTCCGTCTGGATGAACATCATTGGCGAAGAGGGTAATGTGACCACCAACTACTTCTTAAGTTTACTGAGCCGCGGCGCTAAAGGCGTTCCGAATTCATCAGTCTGGTTCCTTGAACCAAACAATCTTCTCCGTAACGAGCAGTCTAATAATACGCAGACAAATACATTTTCACTAAACAATGCGGGGTCGAATATGATCTTTGTTTCAAACCAAAC
>CAYVOS010000012.1:0-13782 GCA_964453515.1 uncultured Candidatus Saccharibacteria bacterium
TTGCGAATTGCTTTCCATGAAGCGTTCCAGCTGGAGCACGGTGAAGCTTATGAAGCACTGAAGCCGGAATACGATGAAGCCTTTACCATGGCAGTCCACAAAGATGTTCGTAAGGGTATTGTTGAAGAAAATACCCGCCCAGACGGTCGTAAATTAACCGAAATTCGCCCGCTTTCCAGTGAAGTCGGATTCCTGCCACGTGCTCACGGTTCGAGCCTCTTTACCCGCGGCCTGACGCAGGGCATGAACATCGTGACTCTCGCACCGATGTCATACGCTCAAATTGTTGACACTATGGAACAGAACGACGGCCAGCGCCGTTACATGCACCACTACAACGCACCCGGCTATACCGTTGGTGAAGTACGCCGACTTGGTAGCCCAGGTCGTCGCGAAATCGGTCACGGCTACCTTGCCGAGCGGGCGCTGTTGCCAATGCTACCTGAGGAAAACGACTTTCCATATGCGATTAGAAGCGTTACCGAGATTATGAGCCAGAACGGCTCGACTTCTATGGCTGCAACGTGTAGTAGCTGTCTGGCGCTCATGGACGCTGGTGTACCACTGAAGCGACCAGTCAGCGGTATCGCTATGGGGCTGATGATGGATGGTGACAAGCCGTACGTCTTGAGCGATATTGCTGATGCGGAAGATTTTGCAGGTGACATGGATTTTAAAGTAACCGGTACTACCGAAGGGATTACCGCGCTACAGATGGACATGAAGGTGCATGGCTTGAGTGTTGACGTACTGAAAAAGGCGCTACTGCAGGGCCGTGACGGTCGGGCGTTCATCCTGGAACACATGCTGAGCACGTTGCCGGAACCACGTAAGGAACTGAGCCCGTACGCACCACGCGTAGAATCCATCAAGATTAACCCTGACAAGATTCGTGAGGTAATCGGTAAGGGCGGAGAGACGATTAATAAGATTATTGCCGAGACTGGTGCCGAGATCGACATTAAGGACGACGGTACGATCATGATTGCCAGTCCGGATAAGAAGTCCATTGACGGCGCAATCCAGTTTATCCGAACTCTGACTGCTGAACCTGAAGTTGGGAAAATCTATGAGAATTGCCGTGTCGTTAGCGTGCTTGATTTTGGTGCTTTTGTTGAAATCCTGCCGGGCAAGGAAGGTCTTGTACACGTTTCAGAATTGAAGGAAGAGCGTGTCGAGAAGCCAAGTGATGTTGTCAAAGAAGGGGATAAAGTGGACGTAAAGCTTGTCGCCATCGATGAACGCGGACGCCTGCAGCTAAGTATGAAAGCTGCGGTCCGTGAGTTGAATAAAGAGAATGGTAAGAAATAACGTAACACCCAAAGATAAACGGTGGTATAACCAGCATTATTGGTCGTTGCTGCTTGCGGTTGCGTTTTTCGCCGCTGCTTACCTGATAGCCTCCCGGGCATTGGATACCGGTAGCTTGCAGCAATACGGACTCACTATTGTATGTCTGACGTTTGGGCTCGATCGACTCATACATACCGCACATACCACCGCCACAAGTTTGTGGTCGATGCTTACAAGGAAATAAGGGATAACTACTTTTAAAGCGTATGGCAACAAAACAGCAGCAACTTGATGATCTCAAGGCCAAAATAGTGGCCGATAACGTTTGTCCCGACCTCGCTAAAACTGCGACCAATCTGGTATTCGGTGATGGCAATCCGGATGCGGCTGTCGTGTTTATCGGTGAAGCTCCGGGCAAGAACGAGGACCTTAGGGGGCTGCCGTTCGTGGGTGCAGCCGGGAAGTTTTTGGACGAAATGTTGGCAAGCATCGACCTAGAGCGCCAGGACATTTACATAACGAATATTGTGAAGTACCGGCCTCCTGATAACCGGGATCCGCTCCCGGATGAGAAAGCTGATTTTCTTCCGTATTTACAGTCCCAGCTAGAAGTAATTCAGCCGAAACTGGTGGTGACCTTAGGCCGCCACAGTATGAACTGCTTCTTGCCGGATCTGCAAATCAGTCAGTGTCATGGGCAGCCAAAGCGATTGAACGGGCAGGTGTATATGCCGCTCTTCCATCCCGCAGCTGCACTGTATAACGGCTCAATGCGACAGACCATTATGGATGATTTCGCAAAGATCCCCCAAGTTCTGAAATTAACTCAAGATTCTAACGACAGAAAGGAAACATTTGAAAATGCAACCAAATAACAATAATAACAATAAAAACAGGCCAAGGCAGAACAACCCGCGTCGAAGCGGTGGTGGGGCGCCAAAGCCAAAGCAACAACAGCAACAGTCAGCAATGACTACGTCTCGTGGTCAGGCCGTTCGAGCGCAGAAACGTTCGCAAATGGACGCACAGCGTATTATTGCCCAGTATGCGACTGCAAATGCGGCTAGTATGAAGGGTGAGCAACGTCGGCCGAACACAATCGATGACACACCACGTCTGAAGATTATCGGTCTTGGCGGCATGGATGGCGGTGGCTCCAAGAACATGATGCTCGTTGAATATCAGAATGATGCCGTCGTCATGGATTGCGGTAACGACCTTGGCGTTGATCTGCCGGGCATTAACTATGCAATTGCTGATACAACCTACCTTGAGAGTATCAAGCACAAGCTGCGCGGTTACTTAATCACCCACGGGCACCTTGACCATATCGGTGGTTTGCCGCATATCGTACCAAAAATACCGGCCCCGATTTACGGGAGTAAGTTTACAATCGGGCGCGTCGAAGAAATTTTCGAAAACTTCGGCTTACCGATGCCGGACGGCTTTGAGCTAAAAACTGTTACCATGAACGAAGATACCCATGAGCGTCTGAAAGTTGGCGAATTCTTCGTTGAACTTGTACGGATAACACACTCCATCCCCGGTAGTACTTGTATTGTACTCGACACGCCAGTTGGCCGAATTATTAACACCGGCGACTTCCGTTTTGACCCGAACCCGCTCGACCATGAGCGATCAGATGTCGACCGGCTGAAACAGCTCGGTGACGAGGGCGTACTCGCGCTTATGAGCGAAAGTACAACTGCTGATCGTATGGGCCGTACTCCGTCGGAAAGCACTATTGAACAGACCTTCATTGACATCATGCAGCAGGCACCGGGCCGTATCTTTGTCGGGATGTTCTCGACGAACATGAACCGGGTACAAATGGTCGTGAATGCTGCCGTACACCACAACCGTAAAGTTGCAATGGACGGGCGCAGCATGGTCAGCACGCTTGAAATGGCGGTTCGCCATGGCTTCATGAAGATCCCGAAGGGTACCTTCGTTCCTATTGCCAGCACAGCAAACGTACCAGACGACCAATTAATCGTAATCTCCACGGGTTGTCAGGGTGAGCCAAGCTCTGCCTTGCAGCGTATGGCAAATGGAGACCATAAGTACGTCAAGTTGAAGGAAGGTGACACGGTCATCTTAAGTGCAACACCAATTCCTGAATCCGGCAATGACGCCCTGGTCGGCCAAATGGTCGACGGCATGGTGAAAAGAGGCGTCCATGTATTTGAACACCGCAATCATGAGTTAGATAATATTGGGCCACTACACGTATCGGGACATGCCTCCCGGGATGAATACGCTGACATGATGCAGTTGACTCGACCTAAGTTCTTTATTCCGATTTATGGCGCGTTTAGGGTGAAGCAACGCCACATCGAATTGGCTATTGAACAGGGAATTCCACGCGCCAATTGTGTAAACGTCGAAAATGGCCAAGTAGTCGCACTGACCCAAGATAAGATTGAGCTTGCTGGTGAAGTACCGCATGGTACGGTGCTTGTTGACCAAACGGGGGCAATCGTCAGCAACGTGGTAGTAAAAGATAGAATCATTCTGGCCGAGGAAGGTCTCGTAGCCGTCATACTGACCGTTGACAAGAAGTCAGGCAACTTACTGACCAGTCCGGACATTATTAGTCGCGGCTTCATTTACATGCGTGAGAACGAAGAAGTCATGAACGGACTTCGCCAGGAGCTTCGTCGAGCGGTACAGCAGCGCTTTAAGCGGGTAGACCTTGACCGATTTAAGGCTGAGCTAAAAGATCACGTGACGCACTATCTGTTTGATCAGACACAGCGCAGCCCGATCGTCATTCCTGTAGTGAACATAATTGGTGGTAAGGGTGAGGTGAAGACGGTCGTAAATGGCGGCAGGGCTAAGACTTCAGAAGACATCGCCAAAGAGCAGGAGCGACGCTTCCAAGAAATGCGTGAACGATTACTAACCCAAGACGCCCGTATTGATTAATGAGGTACATGTCTCCATCAATTGATGGCGTACCTCGGGTGGTGAACGCGTAGCCTTATTGACAAAAGTTGTAAATATTGCTATAATCTCAGGTATAACGATAAGCGTTCTTACAGAGGATGCTGATATAATAAAAATCTATGGCAAAGAAGAAAAAAAGATCGAATAAGAAAAAGGTTGAAGAGGCGACCGTTTCACAGCCATCGTTTTGGCCGTTAGCTGGTGCGGTCCTGCTATTTGTCGTAGCGTTATTCGCGCTGCTCGGTGGGTTTGGTACGGGTGGCCCGCTGCCGAAGGGAATCTTCCACGGTTTGTATTGGGCGCTTGGGTGGGCTGCATACCTGACCCCAGTGGCACTAGTGTATTGGGGCGTATACAAGTTTACGAGTGACGATCATCACATGCCACGTGCAAAGCTACTCAGTATGGTTGGTGCGCTGGCATTTACTTCAAGCTTAATGTTTACCATGTTTGCGAGTCAGGTGGCTGTCAGCAGTACCTGGAGTGGCGGCCATGGCGGCTCGGCCGGACAACTGATTGGTTCAGCCGCCCTGGGTGTACTCGATAAGTTTCCAGCCTCAGTTATGTTCTTTATCCTAGCGCTGCTCGCAGTTTTTTTTGCCTTTGGTATCTCACCAAAGGTATTAATAAAGTTCGGTGATCTCTTTAAACGGTCGGAGCGTGAAAATAGCGATACCGATCTTATAACCCTGAAAGCTCGAGCCGCTGAGGGCTTTAAACTTAATGAGGGCGTGCCGGTAGAACATCATGGCCGGCAAAAGGATCAGAAGTTATCGTCACTTAAAAACACTGCCCAAAAACTGACGCCGACGGAAGATCATGAGGCACTTACCGCCGCGAGCGATCCAGATTGGAAATTCCCCGGTGCTGAGTTATTGAACCAGAAGCAGGATAAGGCAGATCCAGGCGATGTTAACGCGAATGCTCAGAGCATTAAGGAAACGTTTGAGAACTTCAATATTGATGTAGAGATGGAAGGCGCTAACGTCGGTCCGCGTGTGACACAGTACACCTTGAAACCGCCAACAGGCGTCAAGTTGACAAAGATTACCGCGCTAGAGAGCAACCTGGCACTCGACTTAGCGGCGCAAAGTATTCGAATGGAAGCACCAATTCCCGGCAAACGCGCGGTCGGCATTGAAGTGCCGAACGTGAAGCCTGCCATGGTTCGGGTCAGTTCGCTGTTTAGCTCCCCGCAGTGGCGAGAGCGGGGTAGGGATAAGCCACTGGCATTTGTCATTGGTAAAGATATTGCCGGTTTACCGGTTTTCGCAGACCTTGATAAAATGCCTCACCTTCTCGTTGCCGGTCAAACTGGTTCCGGTAAGTCAGTCATGATTAATACGATTCTGACGAGCTTGCTGTACCGCAACAGTCCGTCAGATTTGAAGCTGATCCTGGTTGACCCGAAACAGGTGGAATTGAAACCCTATGACGACATTCCGCACCTGTTGACGTCGGTAATCACGGAGCCAGAAAAGTGTATTAGTGCCCTGAAGTGGTCTGTCGCTGAAATGGAACGCCGCTACCGCGCGCTCGCTGACGTTGGCAAACGGAATATCGCCGAGTATAACCTGCTTAAAAAAGAAGAGGGTATGCCGTACATCGTTATCGTGATCGATGAACTTGCCGACCTCATGATGGTCGCTGCTCGTGACGTTGAAGCGTTGATCGTGCGTATTGCCCAGAAAGCTCGAGCGGTCGGTATCCACTTAGTACTGGCAACGCAGCGCCCAAGCGTTGATGTCATTACCGGACTGATTAAAGCTAACGTTCCGGCACGTATCGCCTTTACAACGGCCAGCCAAGTTGATTCCCGCACGATTATTGATCAGGTGGGTGCCGAGAAGTTGCTGGGCCAAGGTGATATGCTCTTGCTCACCGCGGATATGCCAAAGCCAAAGCGTGTCCAGGGTGCTTTTATTGGCGACGATGAGACGGCAAAGGTAACCGACTTTATCCGTCTGCAGCGTAAACCACAGTACAACGAAGAGATTATTAGCCAGCCCGTCCAGCTGAATGGTAGGGGCGGAGTGGTTGCAGATATGGGTTCTTCTAGCGACGAGCCGATTTACCACGATGCAGTTCGGGTCGTTGTCGACAGCGGCAAGGCAAGCACCAGCTTGCTGCAGCGCCGCTTGGGCCTTGGTTACGGGCGCGCAGCCAAGCTTATAGATATCATGGAAGAGCAAGGTATCATCAGCTCGGCTACCGGTAACAAGCCGCGCGAAGTACTGGTGACTAGTATGGATGAAGTATTCGGCGGGAGCGAGTCTGCTGCCGTAGAAGAAGCTGCTGTCGCGGAATAGCGCACGTTTCACCGTGCGTCTATAAAAAACCTTGCACTAAGCTTATGCTTTACGTTACCATAGGCGTAAAACAAACAATCATCAAAGGAGGATGCAAGTGGTGACACAGAGAGACGCTATAACACACGTTGTAGCATACCCACCGCCTTGCATCCTCCAAGTTGTTTGGACACAAATTAAGCCCTTGCGTACCCGCAAGGGCTTTTTTGTTAGCGTTAGAAAGAAAGGATATGAGTATTGTGCGGAGCGTACGCTATTCACTAAAAGGGCATACATGGGGAGATTCACCAGGCTATCAGCTACTACCGCCGAAAGATCATTGGCAAATGAAGCTGGAGCCTGGTGAATTGTTGCGTACCCCAACTGATGATCGCGGATTGGTGGATATTCCGGCTACGGTAAGATTAGTAAAGAGTGTCGCTCCGCGTGACTATGATTGGGCACCAAACTTAAGTGTGCACCATTTCTATTGGCCTGGTGTGGATTACGAGGAAGCGAGCCCGACTGCACGCGAGTTTCGAGACCTATCAATTCATAAAGGACTTGTTCTCAGGGAATTTGAGAACTTATTGCATGCAACAACAGCACCGGCACCGATGCCCGATGAAGAATTAATGGCATATCGAATTGAGGCCTGGCGGGTAGCGCATGATTTATTCGAAAGTGTTCGCCAAGCGATCGTCTGGGAGCGACGTAAGCGCCGGAGAGAGGATTTAATTCGAAGGAAGCCTGAAATATTGCCTATTGAATTTAATGGCGAAGACAAGATTGGCCGTGAGGTGCTATCCGAAATTCTTGACACCCATTTTAGGGGGATGGAACAGCACCTTGAACGGGCTGCAGCAATCCCGTCAGAGTACCGGCTGTTCGACCCGGAGTCAGATATGGGAGTGCTAGCTACTAGACTTGGGGAGCTTGTTGTTCCTGGCGCGATGCAACTTGTGAATGCTATTGCGGTATAATCTTGACTAACAGAGGTGGATAGGGTACAATAGCTCTGTTATTAACTCAGCTCACGGTCGTAATTAATACGTGCGCGTGGGCATTAACCAGAGGAGGTCAAACTCGTGAACCAATACGAAATTGCCGTGTTGTACCATCCGGATCTAGAAATTGATCTGGAAAAAGCTACCAGCAAGATAGAGAAAATCTTTACCGATAACGGTGGCAAAGTTGCAAATGTCGACAACTGGGGTAAGCGCAAGATGGCATATCCGATCAAGCGGAACGAGTCAGCAGTGTATTTGTTCTATACCGTAGAACTACCCGCTGAGAGCGTACGTAAGATCGAAAGCACCTTGAACATTACCGATGAAGTCATCCGCTTTTTGATCGTTCGGCCAGATCTTAAGAAGATTGCCAAGGCAGAAGCTGCTCGCGCCGAAAAGGCAAAGCGCGCTGAAGCTCGTGGTAAGACCGATGAAGAAGACGAAAATACCGAAGCGTAAAGGGTACAATAGAACCATTAACTACAGAGGGGACACTAATGGCAAAGGGGTTTAACAAAGTAATACTGATGGGTAACCTGACACGGGAACCTGAAGTACGTAGCACTCCAAGCGGACAGAGCGTCGCGAATTTCACCTTAGCAGTTAACCGTACCTGGCGTGGTGCTGATGGCAGCAACCAGGAAAGCGTCAGCTACATCGATTGCGTAGCGTGGGGCAAGACCGGTGAGATCATTGCACAGTACATGCAAAAGGGACGCGCCCTTTTGGTAAGTGGTCGACTTGATCAGCGAAGCTGGGAGCAGGACGGCCAAAAACGCAGCAAGATTGAGGTGATCGTAGAGGACTTTAACTTTGTCGGCGGCGGCGAAGGTGGCGCCCAGGGGAGCGCACGTCCGGCACCAAGTGCGGGCAAGTCCTCGGCTAAGAAGGATGATGTCGTGATTGAAGACATTACCGACGAACCGATCAACCTTGACGATATCCCATTCTAGATCACTGATTGGGAGTCTACGACGGGTTCGCTGGCTACAGCAAACGTATAAGAAAGGATTTTAATCTATGGCTAAAATTTTTAAGCACAAGACAGATGTTGCATATTTTGACTACAAAGACGTCAAGACACTGCAAAGCTACGTCAATCAGTACGGTCAAATCGAGACGCGTAAGAAGACTGGTCTGACAGAGAGTCAGCAGCGTCAGCTCGCACGTGCTATTAAGCGTGCTCGCCACATTGCACTTCTGCCATTTGTGGCAAATAACTAGGGTAAAAAAAAGGTGGCAGATGCTTCACCATTTGAGCTAGCCAAAGAACTGGCACGACAGCTCGGTAGTATTTTGTCGTCACAGGATTTTGATGCGCTATCTCGCGAGGAACGCGACATAGCCGTATCAATAAAGCGTTTATTGGATCATGTCCGGCTCGGAACGCGCGATTACGATTTTGCTGACACAAAGTATGAGCAAGAGCAAAGTGCGATCGAGACGAAACAGTATCTGGAGCAATTACAGGCGTTAGTCCTGAAGGGCAGTGAGTACAATCTGTTCGGCGCGGTAGATGTGGCGTACGCCTCAGCTCGTATCCAACAGATCGTCTCAAGATTACAGTAATAAAAGGAGCAGTAATGGCACTAAGTATTACCGACCTAAAGAAAGGAACGCTTTTCCAGTGGGAAGGAGAACCGTACCGTGTCGTGGAATATTCACAGAAGGTTATGGGTCGCGGCGGTTCAATTGTGAACGTTCGTATTAAAAGTTTGATCGACGGCAAGGTACTCGAGAAGACGTTTAAAGGCAATGAGCAACTGGATAGCGCGGATGTAACGAATCAGAGCGTCCAGTATCTTTACAACGACGGCAATGTCTTCTACTTCATGAACCAAGAAACTTTCGAGCAGTTCGAAGTCTCAAGTGACTTGATTGGTGACGGTGCGGGCTACCTGAAAGAAGGCGATATCGTGACGCTGCAGTTCTTTGACGGGCGGGCGATTAACGTCGACCTACCGAAGAACGTTCCCTTAAAAGTTGTGTACACCGAAGATGTCGTCAAAGGCGACACTACGTCTTCCGTGCTGAAAGATGCGGAGGTTGAAACCGGGATTCGTGTCCGGGTACCGGCGTTCGTAAAACAAGGTGATATTATCTCTGTTGATACCGCCACAGGCGCTTACCGCGAACGCGTAAAATAGTATATACATCGTTGAACAAAAAGGTGGCTACAAACAAGTAGTCGGAGAAATTTCGTCACAATCATATGAGTAGACAGCGACTTGATCAAGCTTTAGTAACCCTCGGTTTGGTGCCGACGCGCAGCCAGGCGGAGAGTTATATTAAACTTGGTGACGTTCAAGTTGACGGTGAAGTGGTAATGAAACCCGGTACGTTCGTTCGTGATGACGCTAACATTACTCTAACTGCGCCCGAACAGTACGTATCCCGTGCGGCGCTGAAGTTGGCCTCTGTAGTGCAGGCGTTGCATATCAATTTCACTGGAGCGGTCGTACTGGATGTCGGCAGTTCAACAGGTGGTTTTACTGATTACGCACTGCAGCATGGTGCTAAAAAAGCAATCGACGTGGAGGTTGGTACGAATCAGCTGCATCCATCACTACGTGACGATCCGAGGATTGAGCTCCACGAGCAAACTGACATACGTGCAGTTGATCAGCTGTCGGCAGCGCCGGACGTGGTGGTGATTGACGTATCATTTATTTCGTTACGGGAAGTTATCCCGCAGGTAGTGCACTTGAGCACACCAGAGACGGATATTATTGCAATGGTTAAACCGCAGTTTGAAGCTGTGGCAGCAAATCTGAAACACAAGGGCGTCATTAAGAACGATCGCATGCGCCGGGAAATTCTAAAATATTTTGAGAACTGGGTTACCGAATATTGTGTAATTATCGACAAGGCAGACTCCAGTGTTACAGGGGCGAAAGGCAACCAGGAACGCTTTTATAAGTTACGACCAGTGTATCGCTAGCGGCGGAGGTACTTGCTGATGGATTGCCAGCTGGTACACTATGCATATGTATTTCGCGAGCCGAACGGCGGCGGGCAAAACATTAGCCGATCAGATCGCAAAGCGCTATAAAGACCAACCATGCGCAGTCGTTGCCTTAAGTGATGGCAGTGTGATGGTTGGCGCCCAAATTGCGCTGCAAATGCAGGCGCTCCTTAGTATGCTGATGGTGCAACCAATTGAGTTGCCACGCGAAGGGACCCCGATTGGCGGAATTGCTGAGGATGGCTCATTTGCGTACAACGGTTTGTATAGCCCCGGTGAGATCGAGGAACTGGTTGAAGAATATCGTAGCTACATTGATCAGGAGAAGGACAGTAAGTTAAGCGAGATGCACCGGCTGCTTAGCGGTAAAGGCTTGATCCGCAAAGAGCTGCTGGAAGATAAAGTAGTAATATTGGTATCGGACGGTCTCAGTAGCGGGTTTTCACTTGATGTTGCCATGGAATACTTGAAGCCGGTGCACTATAAGAAACTGGTTATTGCTACGCCACTGGCTAGCGTACGTGCGGTTGACCGGATGCATGTGCTTGGGGACGACATCTTTTGTTTAAATGTTCTGGAAGATTTTCTGGTCGTTGATCATTACTACGATACGAATGACGTGCCGAGCCACGATATCATTATCAAAGCAATTGAACAGGTGATGCAGTACTGGAAGTAGGGCATTTTAGACGTTATAGAAAGCCCCGAAGCTGATCGATATCTATCAGCGTGATGTATGTCTGCTGGTTTACGAGGAGTCCCTTTCGCTCGAGGGCGACCATCTCTCGGCTGGTCGTTTCACGGCTAGAGTTTATAGAACTTGCAATATCTTGGTGACGCAGTGGCACATTAATTGTGACGCCATCTTTGGTTGTCTCGCCGAATCGCTGTGCCATGGTGAGTAAAAAAGAGATCAGTCGTTCTCGGACACTTCGGTACTCTAGGTTAATGATGCGTTCGGAGTGAATCCGGTACATCTCGACGGTCATGCTGAGGAGTGGGTAGAGCACGCCCGTGTGTTGGTGCATTAATTCTAGGAAAACCTCCCGTGGTATTTGCCAGGTTATAGTCGGGCTGACCGTTTCGTAAATAACTTGCCGTTCTTGGCCGGTCATTGCCCAGATGAGGGGGAAGATTTCACCAGCTTTTCGGATAATAAGCAGGTTTTCTTCACCATACTTTGTAATATCGTAGGCTTTAACCAATCCTGTTTCTATAAGAAAAACGCCCGAAGGTGTATCTCCTGGGCGTATGATGAATTCTCCCTTAGCGTATGTCAGCCGTTTGCCACAAGTTCTGAACAGGTTAATAAACTCTTCAGTCTGTTTAACCGTAGCTAGCATACAAATACATTATGTCACACTAGGCAAGGATAAACTACGTAACGGATGGCGCGTGTGACATTTATCTCAACAGGTTTGTGAGTAAGTTAACCGTATATTCATCTTTCCTTCTATACACTTAGATATACAAGAGAGTTTAGGAGGCCAAAAGCATGGTACATTGGGACAAAGTCGAGGAACAACTCGAACGGATAGGCTGCAACTTTAAATTCTGGGGGCGTGCCGAGGCAAGGGAGCTTTGTCATGTACTCTTTGACGATGAGAATGTGAAGCACTGTGTTAACGGGCAGTACCCTAATGGCTTCGCCATGCTTTGTGCCACTGACCACCGTGTGCTTCTGATTGACAAAAAACCGATGAACTTTGTGAACATTGAAGATGTCCGTTTTGAAATGATTAGCGAATTTGATTTCAGCCGGCGTTTGATCAACTCACGTGTGAGCATCTTCACGCCGACGAAAACATTAACCTTCTCAAGCTGGAACACCCACCAACTTAGAGCTCTCTTAAGCTACGTCCAACAGCGCGTTATTGAAATCCGGCAGTACCAGTACCTGGCACAGCAGTTTCAACAGCAGGCAATGGATATGTTCCAGCGAGTGCCGCCGCCAGCACGCCCGCAACAGGCGCAGCCGGCGTATGTACCAAACACCGCGCCGCAGGAAAATTATTTCTCCGGTGAAGCTGGACAGAGCTCGACACTTGGAACGGCAGCCCGTAGTCTCGGTACCTATACATATTCGCGACTACCTCACTTCCGGAGCAGGGGTACCAGGCACTTGGGTGAATACGCTTTACCTGATGATATTTACCCAACTGGTCGTTATGGCGATGTCGATGTAGTGTAAGTTACACGTTAAAGCGGAATTCAACGACATCATCCGGCTGCATAACATAGGTCTTGCCCTCGGTTCGTATTTTGCCCGCTGATCGGGCGGCCGTTTCGGAGCCTGCTGCGATAAGATCCCGGTAGCTCACGACCTGTGCTGCAATAAAGCCTTTTTCGAAATCGGTATGAATCACGCCGGCAGCCTGCGGGGCAGTGGCGCCTTTGGGAATAGTCCAGGCACGGACTTCTTTTTCACCGGCAGTCAGGTAACTCTGGAGACCGAGCGTATCATAGGCAGCGTGGATAAGCTGCACTATTCCCGAGTCATTTTGCCCGTAACTTTCGAGTAGCTCTTGGCGATCGGTTTCATCCAGCCCGCGTAATTCATCTTCTAGTTTTGCGCAGATAAACAGGGATTTTGACGGTGCGACAAGTGCTTGCAGGGACTTTTGTTTATCCGTATCAGCGAGGTTGGCTTCGTTAAGGTTGAACACATATATTATTGGTTTCATAGTAATCAGGAAGAGATCGGCGATATGCTCAGGGTTAATATCGGAAACCGACCAGAGCGGCGTACCGTCGTTCAAAAGTGTCTGTACCCTTATTAGGGTATCGAGCTGCGGTTTCAACTTTAAGTTTGCCCGGGCTTCTTTCTCAAATTTCGGAAGGCGTTTCTCGACGGTCTGCAGGTCGGCTAGAATCAGCTCAGTGTTGATGACGTCTATATCTTTCTGCGGGTTATGTTCGGTATCGACATGGGTGACGTTAGCGTCTTCAAACGCTCGTACCACTTGCACAATAGCATTACAACTACGGATGTGGCTCAAGAATTGGTTGCCAAGACCTTCGCCCTTCGATGCGCCTGCAACCAGCCCGGCGACATCAACAAAGGTCACAGTAGCTGGTACTACTTTCTTGGCAAGGTATAGATCCGCTAATTTCGTGAGACGCTCGTCGGGGACGGGCACAATGCCGGTGTTTGGCTCAATGGTTGCGAACGGATAATTAGCCGCCAGCGCGGTGCTGTCGGGTAGGGCATTGAAGAGTGTGGACGTCCCGACGTTTGGAAGCCCGACAATTGCTATGCTCAGCATTTAACCCCACC
>CAYVOS010000013.1:0-12889 GCA_964453515.1 uncultured Candidatus Saccharibacteria bacterium
GGCTGCCGCCTATCAAAAGTACGGCCAAGCTAAGACTGCTGAGATTGCCGACGAGCTCAAGGACCTTGGTTTCCACTATGCCACTCGCTCAGGCATCTCCATGGGTATGGGTGACTTCAGTGATATTAAAGGTATGGATGAAGTTGTTCAGGAAGGTGAAGAGCGAGCTGCTGCAATCTCTGATCAGTTCGAGCAAGGCTTCGTCACAGAAGAAGAACGTTACCGATTAACTGTTGAAAACTGGACGAAAATCGACAATCGCGTACAGGAACTCCTAGGTGAACAACTTAGCGGTCAGGAAAGCACGATGGCTGTCGCCATTACGTCTGGAGCTCGAGGTAACATATCACAGATGAAAATGTGTGTCGGTATGCTTGGCGTCTTCTCAGATGCATCAGGTCGCGCTATTGAGCTACCTATTAAGTCTGGCTACATCAAGGGGCTGGACCCGCTGGAATACTTTACCGGTTCACGTGGTACACGTAAGGCTTTGATTGATATCGCCTTGAAGACTGCAGACGCGGGGTACTTAACCCGTCGTTTAGTAGACGTTTCACAAGATGTGTTTACCATTGAAAACGATGGTGATGATCCAGGCTTTGCAAGCTTCCGCGCTGACGCTGAAGAAATCGGTGTTCCATACGCATCACGGCTAACCGGTCGTTTTGCGGCCGAGAACATCAAGGGTCACATTAAGAAGGGTGACCTAATCACACTGCAAACTGCTGAGCAAATTGAAGCCGACAAAGCCGTCGATGGTGTTCGCGTCATGAGTGTGCTCAGTTGTACCTCTGCACGGGGTGTTCCACAGAAATCATACGGTATCGATCCTGCTACTGGTGAACTAGTAGTGGCGCACCACCCGATTGGCGTTATTGCAGCTCAGTCTATCGGTGAGCCAGGTACACAGCTAAGCCTTGACTCTAAGCACCGTTCAGGTGCCGTCGTCGCAGACGATACTGCCCAGGGCTTGAGTCGTGTCGAAGAGTTGTTCGAAGCGCGTATCCCTAAGGGTCAAGCCTACCTGACCGATATAGCTGGAATTGCGAAGGCTTGGGAGGAAGGCGAGCACTACGTCGTCCAGGTCATGGCCCAGGACAAAGAAAACGTTATCTTGGAGTTGAGTGGCCGCAAGCCGTCACTCGCAAGCGGCAGTGATGTAACAATTGGTGACGTTATAGCTTCTCAAGAAGATGGCAGTGAGCCACTGGTAGCTCCAATGGCTGGCAAGGTAGAGATTGCTGGTGAAGAAATCATCATTATCCCGTCAGGCCAGAGTGTTGTCCGTTACGAAATCCCAGGTTTCAAGCAACTGTTTGTCAAAGACGGTGACAAAGTAGTATCCGGTCAGCGTTTGACGAATGGTTCAATTAACTTGCACGAGCTCTTACGCTTGCAGGGTGTTGAGTCGACCCAGCGTTACATCATGAATGAAATCCTGAAGATCTTCGCATCCCAGGGCCAAAACATCGCAGATAAACACCTAGAAACCATTGTGCGCCAGATGTTTAGTCGCGTTCAGATTGAAGAAGTTGGTGATACCGAATTTGTAACCGGCGACGTCGTTAGTAAGCTCTCAGTAGTAGAAGCAAATGAAAGGCTGACTAAAGAAGGCAAAAAGCCTGCGAAGTACAACCAGTTACTGCTTGGGATTACCAAAGCTAGTCTTTCTACGGACTCATTCTTGAGTGCTGCATCATTCCAGGACACGACCCGTGTCTTGATTAGTGCAGCTACATCAGGTCGTGTCGACAACCTGTACGGCCTCAAAGAAAACGTTATCTTGGGCCGCAAGATTCCAGTGGGTACCGGGTACAATGAAGCCGATTCGGAAAATGCCGAAGGGCCAGTTGCAGTAGCTTAAAGATTCTGTTAAAGTAAGCGCATTAGTAAAATACTAATTCGAGCCGGGAGCATTAGCAATTAGTGTTGGTATGGCGCCAGCACTAAACGCTCCCTTGGCGGAAGATTAAGGAGAATAAATGCCAACAATTAACCAATTGGTGCGCAAGCCGCGCTCTAAAGCGACTGGCAAGTCCAAGTCACCGGCACTGCTTCGGGTTACCAATAATTTACAAACCAAAAACTATGAAAAACATTCACCATTTAAACGTGGTGTTTGCGTTAAGGTTACTACCAAAACCCCAAAGAAGCCGAACTCTGCACTTCGTAAAGTTGCACGTGTTCGATTGACCAATGGTCATGAAGTTTGGGCGTACATTGGCGGTGAAGGTCATAACTTGCAGGAACACGCCGTCGTACTCGTACGTGGCGGACGTGTAAAGGACCTTCCGGGTGTTCGCTACCACATTGTTCGTGGTGCGCTTGATCTCCAAGGTGTAAACAACCGCAAACAGGGCCGTTCTAAGTACGGCACCAAGAAGGAGAGCAAGTAATGCCACGCAAGAAAACTAAAGCTCTTGTTCGCGATGTCCAACCTGACCGAATGTACAATAGCGTACAGGTACAAAAACTTATTAACCGCGTGATGCGCGATGGCAAGAAGCAAATCGCTGAGAGTCTTGTTTATGGTGGTATGCAGAAAGCGGCTGACAAATTGAAAGTAAAGAACCCGCTGGAAGTGTTTGATCAGGCTTTTAAGAATGTGCAGCCACACGTAGAGACTCGTTCCCGCCGCGTCGGTGGTGCAAACTACCAGATTCCGTTTGAAGTTAAAGGTCAACGCCAGAACCACTTAACTACGATGTGGTTTGTAGCTGCCTGCCGCGCTCGTAAGGGTATGAGCATGGAAGACCGTATTGCTTTAGAACTTGTTGATGCCTACAACAGCCAGGGTGCAGCCGTGAAGAAACGTGAAGACACACACAAGATGGCCGAAGCTAACCGTGCCTTCGCGCACTTCGCACGGGGCTAAGAATGAGCCCAGCCCCTACTTTTGGTACGCAAATAAGTATTGGCTGTGCAAATTGTTCTTTTGCAAAACAACACAATATTGGAAGAGACGCTGTCGTAAGTTTGATAGCTATAGACACTTCCCGGGATCCGATTCGGATGGAAGAATACACCACACTGAAGTTGGAGGTTAACGCAACTGATGCATTTGGTGGTGCAACAATCGAAACCCTTCCCGTACAGTTGGAAAATGGCTTTAATAGTTGATGAAGCGATTCATGATCGTACACGGTGACTCGCAGACCAGCCAAGGTAAAGTAAGAAGCAGTAATAATCAAGAGGACTAAATGGCAGATAAGAAATATAAATTAGAGGATCTCCGGAACATCGGTATTATTGCCCACATTGATGCCGGTAAAACCACTACGACTGAGGGTATTTTGTACCGCACCGGTCTGAAGCACAAAATTGGTGCTGTTCACGAAGGTGAAACAACAACTGACTGGATGGCTCAAGAGCGTGAGCGTGGTATTACCATCGTATCTGCGGCGGTAACGTGCTACTGGAAGGGCAAGCAGATCAACATTATCGACACTCCAGGTCACATTGATTTCACGGTTGAGGTTGAGCGATCACTGCGTGTTCTTGACGGTGCCGTAGTTGTCTTCGACGGTAAGATGGGCGTCGAGAGCCAGTCTGAGACTGTTTGGCGTCAAGCAGACAAGTACAACGTTCCTCGTATTTGTTTCATTAACAAGATCAACCAAACCGGTGGCGACTTCTACAAGTCACTTGAATCAATTCACAACCGTTTGAACAAGCGTGCATTCCCCATCCATCTGCCAATCGGGTTCGAACAAAGTATCAACGGTATTGTTGACTTGGTAAGCATGAAAGCTTACACCTATAAAGAATTCACCGACCATGAACTCGTTGAGGGTGAAATTCCAGCCGACATGGCCGACCAGGTAAAGAAGTACCGCAGCCTGCTTATAGAAAACGCTGTTGCTGAAGACGAAGAAATGCTCGAGAAGTACTTTGAAGTCGGTGAAGAAGGTCTGAATGAAGACGATATCAAGCGTGCAATACGTACGGCTGTACTTTCAGGCAACTTCTTTGCTGTTACCGGCGGTGACGGCCGTGGAGTAATCGTTGAAAAGGTGTTAGATGCTGTTGCTGAACTACTGCCAAGCCCGCTAGACCGCGGTAGCACTTGGGGTACCCACCCGAAGACTGGTGACGAAGTTGAACGCAAGCCCGATGAGTCACAGCCGTTTGCGGCGCTAGCATTTAAGATTGCAACTGACCCATTTGTTGGTAAATTAGCTTACTTCCGCGTATATTCCGGTAAGTTACAGTCTGGCTCTTACATATTGAACTCTACAACCGGTGAAAAAGAACGTGTTGGCCGTATCGTTCGTATGCAGGCTGACAAGCGAGAAGATGTTACTGAAGTTGGTGCCGGTGACATTGCCGCTATCGTTGGCCTCAAGGGGACGACAACCGGTGACACGCTGTGTGATCAAAACAATCCTATCGTACTTGAAAACATTATCTTCCCTGAGCCTCCAGTAAGTATCGCGATTGAACCGAAGACTAAGTCCGATCAAGAAAAAATGAGCCTCGCTCTGCAGCGTCTTGCTGAAGAAGACCCAACCTTCCGTATTAGAGTCGACGACGAAACCGGCCAGACCATTATTAGCGGTATGGGTGAGTTACATCTTGAAATCCTAGTCGACCGTATGAAGCGAGAATTTAACGTTGAAGCAAACGTTGGTCAGCCGCAGGTTGCTTACCGTGAATCTATCCGTAAGGACGGTGTTGAGGTACAAGGTAAATTTATACGCCAGAGTGGTGGACGTGGTCAGTATGGTGACGTCTGGCTTCGCCTGTCACAAAATGAACCAGGCAAGGGCTTTGAGTTCATCAACTCAATCAAGGGTGGCATTGTTCCTGGTGAGTATATCAAGCCAGTTGAACAAGGTATTGTCGAAGCTATGAGCAATGGTGTTATAGCCGGTTACCCGGTCGTAGACATCAAGGCTGAGCTTTACGATGGTTCATACCACGATGTTGACTCAAGCGAAATGGCCTTTAAGATTGCTGGATCAATGGCATTGCAGGACGGTGTAAAAAAAGCTAGTCCAGTTCTGCTAGAACCAGTTATGAAGGTAGTTGTTGTTACCCCTGAGGAATTCATGGGTGATGTGATTGGCGACTTAAACTCAAAGCGTGGTCGCATCGAAAGCATGGAAGACTTGAGCGCCGGTGTGAAGGAAATTACCGCCTTGGTACCGTTAGGTGAAATGTTCGGTTATACGACCAACTTGCGTAGCATGACTCAGGGTCGTGCAAGTTCAAGCATGGAGCTAGCTCATTACGCCGATGTCCCAAACAACGTCGCAGAAGCAATCATCGCAAAGAATGCGAAAGCGTAATAAGAGAGAATACACTTTACAACCTGGTAAAGTTTCACTATACTACCCCCAGTAACTCGCATAAGAGTTCTCTTAAATTATGCAGGTAACTATTAATTAAAAGGAGTCCCCTTAAATGGCAGACACATTTGACCGTAGCAAGCCACACGTTAACGTCGGTACCATGGGTCACGTTGACCACGGTAAAACTACGCTTACCGCCGCAATTACTGCGACACTCGCAAAGCGCCTCCCAAGCGCTATTAATAAGCCGGTCGCTTACGACCAAATCGACAACGCGCCAGAGGAAAAAGCGCGTGGTATTACCATCGCTACATCTCACCAGGAATACGAAAGCGAAAAGCGTCACTACGCTCACGTCGACATGCCCGGTCACGCCGACTACGTAAAGAATATGATCACCGGTGCCGCACAGGTTGATGGTGCTATCCTCGTGGTGTCTGCCGCTGATGGTCCTATGCCTCAGACTCGTGAGCACGTGCTGCTTGCTAAGCAGGTTGGTGTGCCGAAGATCCTCGTGTTCTTGAACAAGATGGACCTTGCAGACCCAGACCTTGTAGACCTCGTTGAAGAAGAAATCCGCGAACTGCTCGAAAAGAACGGTTTTGATAAGGACGCTCCAATCATCCGTGGTTCTGCAACTAAGGCGCTTGACGGTGACAGCGCTAACGAAGACGCTGTTATGGAACTTGTTAAGGCTCTGGATGAATACATCGATGAACCGAAGCGAGAGCTAGACAAACCATTCTTGATGCCAATTGAAGACGTCTTCTCAATCAAGGGTCGTGGTACTGTTGCTACCGGCCGTGTTGAGCAAGGTATAGTAAAGGTTAACGAAGAAGTAGAAATCGTTGGTCTGCACGACACCAAGAAGACGGTAGTTACTGGTGTTGAAATGTTCAAGAAGAGTCTTGACCAAGGTCAGGCTGGTGACAACGTAGGTGTCCTGCTTCGCGGTGTTGAACGCGACGACATCGAGCGCGGTCAAGTGCTCGCTAAGCCAGGTACTATCACACCTCACACTGAATTTGACGCTGAAGTTTACATCCTTACCAAGGAAGAAGGCGGTCGTCACACTCCATTTTTCAAGGGTTACAAGCCTCAGTTCTACTTCCGTACTACTGACGTAACCGGTGAAGTTGAATTACCTGCTGACAAAGAAATGGTCATGCCCGGTGACACCATTACCTTCAAGGTTAAGCTACTTCAGCCAATCGCTATGGAACAGGGTCTCCGCTTTGCTATCCGCGAAGGTGGTCGTACTGTTGGCGCCGGTGTGGTAACTAAGATCAACAACTAATCTAGTAGATTTAAACTAACTCGCACATTAAGAAGGAACAAGGTCAAGTCAAATGGAAGCAACCAAGAAAGTAGAAACAAAGCAGCGCATTCGTATTCGCTTGAAGGCATACGATCACAACGTGATCGACCTGGCAGCGAAACAGATTGTAGACACTGCATTGCGTACTGGTGCTTCCTTGGCTGGACCAATCCCTCTTCCGACTCGTCGCAGTACATTCACGGTCATTAAAAGTCCGCACGTATACAAGAAGGGTCGTGAGCAGTTTGAGATACGCGTTCACAAACGCCTAATCGATGTGTTTGAACCTACTCCGAAAACGATTGACAGTTTAATGAATCTTAGCCTACCTGCAGGCTGCGACGTCGAAATCAAGATGTAGTAAGGTTATAAATAAAATAAGAGCGCCCACCAGGGCGTTCTTTTTTATATGGGGATATAACAATGCCAATGCGGCAAGAGGATTTTCAAGGGCTAACCGGAAAACTTATTGTCTTATCACTTGTCAAAGTAGTTATGCTTATGGTTGAATAGTCTTAATGGCAAAAAAGAAAACTAAAACTCATTCTAAAAAACTATATAAAGGCAGCCCCGAGCTCGACAGTGTCTACCTCTTAAAAATCGTACTATACCTTATTATAGGCGCTCAGTGGATCAGGTTTGTTAATGTGGCTGGTACGATTCAGATCCCCATACCAATTGGTCTCGTCGTCGGCTTTCTGTTTGCGGTTCATGACCATTTCAAGATTGATCGGAAGATCGAATTCGCCATTTTGTTAATCGCAATGTTTGTAGGCTTTTGGAGCCAAGTCGGTATATACATCACGTACTAAAAGCGCCGTATAATTTGCAACATATTGACAGGGGTAGCAATTGCGTGATATTCTTTATGAGTAGTTCATAAAGTTTGGTACTTGGTATGTTTGGAAAGGTCATCCCTAACAGGGGTCGAAACCGCCAGCAGCCAAGCATTTTTATGTAACGCTCGCTTGAAGAAGCGAACAGTATTATAAACATATTTTATAAATCAGAGGTAACCATGAAAGCATTAATTACCAGAAAGGTAGGCATGACAAGCACCATCGCAGAAGACGGCGCTCTGCAGGCTATTACCTTGCTTTCCGCTGGGCCAAATGTGGTCACACAAGTAAAGACCATAGAATCTGACGGCTATAACGCCGTGCAAGTAGGTTTCGAAGCGGCCAAAGAAAATAACGTGAACAAAGCTCAGCAAGGTCACTTTAAGGCAGTCGAAACACTCCCGAAGATTATTCGCGAGTTCCGTGTACCTGAAGTTACTGAAGACCTCAAAGTTGGAAACAAAATCAACGCAGAGGTCTTTTCAATTGGCGACCAAGTTGATGTTACCGGCACCAGCAAGGGTAAGGGTTGGGCTGGTACAATTAAGCGCCACAACTTCCACCGCCAGCGTAAAACTCACGGCGGTAAGGGTAATACTCGTAAAGTCGGTTCGATCGGCTCTATGTATCCACAGCATATTTTCAAGGGTAAAAAGATGGCTGGTCAGATGGGTTATGAACAGGTTACCGTTAAGAACCTAAAGGTTGCATATGTTGATGCTGAGAACGGCATCATCGGCGTCACCGGTGCAGTGCCTGGACCACGCAAAGGCATTGTTGTTATCAAGGAGGCAAAATAATGGCTATTCCTACCTATACAAAGAGCGGCACCAAGGCAACGACAGCGGCAAAGCTTGACGCTAGCGTCTTTAATGTCATGCCAGAGAACTATGAGCTCCTTAAGCTCGCGTATGTTGCATACCTCGCTAATGGCCGCGACAACCTTGCAGTAGCAAAGACCCGTGGTCTAGTTAGTGGTGGTGGTAAAAAACCATGGAAGCAGAAGGGTACTGGTCGTGCTCGTACTGGTTCAAGTCGTAACCCAATTTGGCGCGGCGGTGGTATCGTCTTCGGCCCAACTGGTGAAGAAAACTTTCGTAAAGAAGTTAATGTTAAGGCAAAACGTCTAGCGATCCGCCAAGCGTTGAGCCTCGCAGCTGAAGACAAAAAGATCACAGTTATTGAGAGCATCGCATTGAAGGAAGCTAAGACCGCTGAACTTGCCAAGTTGCTAACTAAAATTGAAGCTAATAAGCGCATACTTGTGATTGTTGAAGATAAGACTAAAGAATTGGTGCAAGCTGCACGTAACTTACATGAAGTAAAGATCATACAAGCCAATTACGTAAACGTATTCGACACCCTGAACGCTGACACTATCGTGGTTACCGAAGGTGCCCTGAAGGCTATTAGCGTATGGCTCGGAGGCAAAAAATAATGGACAAGACTCTTATTCTAAAGCCACGTTTAAGCGAAAAGGCGTATGCGACTTCTCAGGCATTTAACACATTCGTGTTCGATGTTCCGAAGTCTGCCAACAAGCACAGCGTCGCTCGTGCCGTGGAAGCGCAGTACGACGTGACCGTTGAAGAAGTCAAAGTTATCGTTTTGAAGGGTAAGGCTAAGCGAACCATCCGTAAGGGTGGCAAAGTTGTAAAGGGTCGTCAGAGCGATGTCAAAAAGGCTTATGTAAAACTTAAGGCCGGCAACAGCCTTCCAATCTTTGCAGCAGTTGAAGAGGCTGCAGAGAAGCAGGAAAAAGTAGCTGCAATTGCCGAGAAGGCTGCCGCAAAGGTAGCTAAGAAGGCCGACAAGGAGAAGAAATAATGGCAGTTAAAGCATACAAGCCAACCACTCCAGCTCGGCGCGGTATGACCAGCCAGGACTTCAGCAGTATCACTACCAAGAAGCCGGTTCGTTCACTACTCGCTCCAAAGCGTCGTGGTAACGGCCGTAACAACCAGGGTCGTATCACAACCCGCCACCAAGGTGGTGGCGCACGTAAGTTCTACCGTATGGTGAACTTCAAGTTAGCGCCTGGCGTAAGCGCAGTTATTGAACATATTGAATACGACCCGAACCGCTCAGCTCGCATCGCCCGCTTAAAGGAACCTAACGGTACATACCACTATGTCATTGCATCATCGACGTTACGTGTTGGTCAGACTATCCAGAGCGGTGATGATGCACCTATCGAAAACGGAAATCGTTTACCACTGAAGAATATTCCTGTCGGTAGTGTTATCCACGCGATCGAACTCCAGCCAGGGCGTGGCGCACAGCTCGTTCGTTCAGCTGGTAACAGCGCACAATTGATGGCTAAAGAAGGCCAATACGTGCAAATACGTCTCCCCAGCGGCGAAGTTCGCATGATCAATCAGGAATGCACTGCGAGTCTTGGTGTAATCGGTAACGAGCAGCACCAGAACGTTAAGATCGGTAAAGCCGGACGCTCTCGTCACAAGGGTATTCGCCCATCAGTACGCGGTGTTGTTATGGCTGCTGCTGATCACCCGCACGGTGGTGGTGACGGTGGTCGTCACGGTACCGCTAAGGCGCCTCGAACGCCTTGGGGCCAGAAGACGTTGGGTTACAAGACTCGCCGACGCAAGTCAACCAGTAAGTTTATTGTAAGAAGCCGTCACGCGGCCAAGAGGAAATAAGGTAGGTAGGACATGAGTCGATCACTGAAAAAAGGACCATTCGTAGACTTCAAGCTTGCCAAGAAAGTGGCGGCACTAGGAAATGAAGACCGGACCATTGTTAAGACTTGGGCACGGGCATCAACCATTCCTCCGGAGTTTGTCGGACGAACCGTAGCTGTACACAACGGCAAGGTACACGTTCCGGTATTCATCACGGAAAACATGGTGGGCCACAAGCTCGGTGAATTTGCGCCAACCCGCAAGTTCCGTAGCCACGGTGGTAAGCTAGCGAAAGGCAAGAAGTAGGAATAACTATGGCAGTACAAGCAATCGCAAAAGGAGTTCACATCGCCCCGCGCAAAGTCAGCGTGGTAGCTTCATTGGTTCGCGGACGTAGCGTAGAAGATGCCCTGACTATCCTTGATTACACCCCTCGTCGTGCAGCAACCGCAGTAAAGAAGGCCGTGCAAAGCGCTAAGGCTAACGCTGACCACAACCACAACCTGAAACCGGATACCCTTCGTATCGTTGAAATAAGTGTCACCGCTGGTCCGCGCCTGAAGCGCTTCCGCCCCGCAGCTCATGGTCGGGCATTGCCCTACCAAAAGAAGACTTCGCACATTCGTGTTGTAGTCGACGGCGAGATGCGTGTAGCCAAGAAACCAGCAAAAGCAGAAACCAAGGAGGCAAAGTAATGGGACAAAAAGTAAACCCAATTTCAATGCGCCTCCAGGTCAATAAGGATTGGCGCAGCAAGTGGTTCGCATCAAAGCGTGACTATGCGACTTACCTCCGCGACGACCTGGCAGTCCGCCAATTGATCCAGGGTAAGTTAGGTAGCCGTGCAGCTATCAACAAAGTAGACATCGAACGCTCACCAAACCTGGTGACTGTCACTATCGCTACTGCGAAAGCCGGTGTTGTTATTGGTCGTGGTGGTTCAGGTGCACAGGAGCTAAAGGCTGCAATCGAGAAAATCTACGGCGTACCGTCTCGCGTTAATATTGAAGAAGTTAAGAAGCCAGAGTTGTTCGCAAAACTTGTAGCCGAAAACATTGCACACCAACTTGAACGCCGTATGAGCTTCCGCCGCGCCATTAAATCTGCATCAGCTGCTACGATGCGCGCCGGTGCCAAAGGTATCCGTATCGAAGTTGCCGGACGTTTGAATGGTGCTGAAATGTCACGTCGCGAGAAAGAAGTAGCCGGCAGCGTGCCGCTACACACGATTCGTGCAGATATCGACTACGCACAAGTTACCGCTCAAACCGTCGCTGGTGTTATCGGTGTCAAGGTCTGGATCTACAAAGGGGAGGCAATGTAATGTTACTTCCGAATCGTACAAAGTACCGCAAGGTACGTAAAGGAAAGATCCGCGGCGCAGCCACCAGTGGCAACTACATTGCTTTTGGCGATTACGCGTTGCAGGCACAAGGCAACGAGCGTATTACTTCCAGGCAAATCGAAGCCGCTCGTCAAGCTATGACCCGCTACATCAAGCGTGGTGGTAAAATTTGGATCCGCATCTTCCCACACACTCCAGTGACACGTAAACCACAGGACGTGAAGATGGGAAGTGGTAAAGGTAGCCCGGAGTTTTTTGTCGCTAAAGTTCACACTGGCACCATTTTGTTCGAAATGCGTGGCGTAAGTGAAGAAATAGCGCAAGAAGCGATGCGTCTAGCGTCACACAAGCTGCCCGTTAAGACAAAGTTTGTGGTTCGGGAGGAGGCATAGGATTATGAAGATCGCAGAAATTCGCAAGCTTTCAACTAACCAACTGGCAACAGAGAACACAAAATTACGTGAGGAAATTGCAGAACTGAAGCGTCGTGTTGCTATGGGCGAAGTACAAAATGTTCGTCAGGTACGCGGTAAACGCAAGGATCTTGCACGGATTCTCACAGTGTTGAGTGAACAACTCGTAAAGGAGACTAAATAATGGCTAAGACAATTACCGGTATTGTTGCCTCGAAGAAGACAGACAAGACGATTGTCGTAGCCGAGTCTGTCCGATTGACGCACCCACTCTACCGTAAGCAATACACCGTAACCAAACGCTTTATGGCTCACGACGAAAAGAATGAAGCCCATGAGGGTGACAAAGTTATTATCGTCGAGACTCGTCCAATCAGCGCACGTAAGCACTTCAAGCTCGAGAAAATCGTTCAGAAGGCTGGCGTTCAGCACGTTGAAGCTGAGAATCCGCTTGCAGAGATTGAAGCTGCTGGAGAGGAGCAAAAGTAATGATTCAGCAAGAATCACGCCTCGTCGTTTGCGACAACTCCGGCGCTAAGGAAATCCTATGCATTCGCGTGCTCGGTGGAACTCGCCGTCGCTATGCTCGTGTTGGTGACATTATCGTCGCAACCGTTAAAGACGCAAACCCACAGGGTAACGTCAAGAAGAAGACTGTCGTGAAAGCAGTTGTTGTCCGAACCCGTGATAGCATCAAGCGTAGGGACGGCTCAACAATTAAGTTCGACGACAATGCAGCAGTAATTATTGGTGATGACAAGCAGCCTCGTGCTACACGTATCTTTGGCCCGGTTCCTCGTGAACTACGTGACCATGGTTACACCAAGATCATCTCGCTCGCACCGGAGGTACTTTAGATGGAAAAACACGTATATAAGATTCGTTTGAAGAAGGGTGACACCGTCGTCGTACGCTCTGGTAAGTACAAGGGCAAGACTGGAAAAATTACCGCCGTTCACCCGTCGGAGAACAAAGTTACCGTAGAAGGTATCAATATCGGAGAGATCGCCACGCCGTACCACAATGCCCTTGCGT
>CAYVOS010000014.1:0-12642 GCA_964453515.1 uncultured Candidatus Saccharibacteria bacterium
GCAGCTCTCCAGGTGCAAACGACCGGTGGTATTAACGTATTATCGGTAGATACAAGCGCTAAATTGGTAAATATAGGGTCGGGCGCTACCGGTGAGGCATCACCATCTCTCCTCGTTCTGGATAGTGAAACCGGTTCATCGGCTGATCCGACCATAAGTATCGGCAGCAATGGCTCAGGAGCCATGTACTATAACGCCACAACCAACGCCTTCCGTTGCAGCATCGATGGTATCTGGGAAAATTGTAATAGCTTGTTGTATGCCAATACATCCGCCTCGACTGCTATCAATAACTGCTCGACTAACTGTGCCGCATTTAGTACAACAACCACCATCCCGGCGAACTACTGTCAGGCAGGTCGTGTTATAGATCTCTTTGCTTCAGGCTACTTCTCTTCACAAGCAACTGCCACCACACTGCAATTCGGCGTGTACTACGGCACAGATGGAACTACTGCGGCAAACGACACTCTGCTTGGTACGCTCACTCCAACAACATCTGTGACTGCAGCCAACAATAACTACTTCCAGATGAACTTTAATATCAACTGCTACTCTACAAGTAGCATGCAATCAGGCGGTCTCTTCAGCATTCAAACCAGCACAAGCGGATCTAACATGCTAACGCTGCCAATGGCTGGTTCTGTGTCTGGGGCCACTGTCGTTACATCGACCGCAAAGAATCTATACATCTTCCCAATATGGGGAATAGCAAGTAGTTCCAATACAGCCACGCTTTCTCAGCTTACCGTGAATAACTACTAAGTGGAGGCTAGAGACACACCCGCGTACTTGAGGTACGCATACTTGCCGAAAAACAAGAGATCCCCAATATGTTAATTGGGGATCTCTTTTTGAGCACACGGTTGGCACTCAGTAGCGAATGGGTACTTCTACATACTCTTCATTATGTCTAAGACATCCTGCTTTGTTGCGCCATCAATACCATTTACTATAATGAGCGTTTTCTTGGTCACAACAACACCATTTACAATTGCACCGTTATTTCCGACAGCAGCATTACCAGCCGGCTCTTTCAGGAGTGTGAAGTTCGTCAAGGCACTCAAGTTAGGCCCCTCGCCTTTAAGCGCTTGTTCGGTAATTCTAATAATCGGGCCACCGGCACCGACATAGCTATTTTTAGGCTCAAGCGAATATGTTAATTGTCCCGCAGCAAAATTGGCGCTCCCAGAAATGTAGATATATCCGCTCGTATTAGATTTCGGATAGTAAACCTTAAATTTAGCGAGCCGAATGTCCGCTTTCGGTAAAGGGTTACTTGGCTCAAGAAGCAAATATATTCCAGTTATAACGAGAATGAGCATGATACCAATAGCAATAAGCTGATACCTTCGTAGGTACTTTTTTTGTCTTGGCATATTAGGTTTTTCGTATACTGCCAAGTTCGAGCCAATTGAAGATTCAGCAGGGCTATCTTCCACTTCATGATGGGGTTCTTCTTGCGTCGCATCATCACTAAGTTGTTCCACCTCAGCATCGGCTTGAGTTTCTATAGCAGACATCTCGTTATCGGCTAAACTGGAGTTTGCCGTTGTAGCGCCTGCTCCCGCATCCGCTTCTTCTGGATTATCTTCAATTACTATTTTTTTCTTCACCATAGAGGTTAATGTACCTTAAATAAGATGCATAAGCAAGATTCTACCCCTATCATTCGAGCGGCTAGGCTTTTACCGCTTAACTTGGAAGTTGCCCTCAACCATAGCCGTTTTTTTATAGAAAGTACAATTAATCTTTACCGTGCCCTGACCGAGCGGAGCCGTCGGCCCAATGTTCCAGTTCCAGTTAACCGTCCCGAAATCATCAGCAGTTTTAGCTATTAAACCCGGATCGTGCGCGAATATTCCCCCGAAGTAAGTAACGGCAATCGTACAGGTAGAATTTGCTTGCGTTTTAATTGAAACCATATCGGTTTGACCACGTGCTATTTGCGTTGAGAGCACCTCAAGAGAAACGGACTCAGGTGAGTTAGGTGAAGGTTTTTGCGGTATTATAGTTACGCCCTGCTGGTCAGCCGTGTTGGCTGATGATCTAAGGGCGTTTACACTGTTTTGTTTGTCTACGTAGTACGTGTAGCCGAGCCCAGCCCCGGAAAATAATATCACCAGTATAAGTGCGCTTATAACCGCTTTACTAAGTGTTTTGGAAGCGCGTCGTGTTACCGTTTCAACGGGTGAGCTCGTTACTGCCTCTACTACTTCAGGTAGTTCGGTACATGATTCTTTATCATCAAGCGGGCCCGACATGTGCCCAGCGGCGTGCTTTATGATTAGTTCGGCGCCAAGCTCCTCTTTTAGTCGTATGCCATACTGCTCTGTTACAAAGGGGTCGTCATTGGACTGAATTGCTACAAAGCCCTTGGCGCTCTTTGTTTTGATCTTTTCAAAATTAAGTGGCTGTCTAAAGAAATTATCAAATTCACGGAACCCGATCTGATCGGTAAAACCAGCAACAAAGATTACTTTTCCAACTTTTGCCTCTGCGGATAATGCCTCGAGATACCGCATGATAGCAACACAACCTAGGCTATGGCCAATCAATACTACATGTTCGTCAGGCGCACCAATGACCTCACTGATGTGTGCGAGCCACTCCTTAAGTTGCGGCTCATCAGGATTAGGCATTTCAGGCGTATAAACGGTGATGCCATTAGCCTCAAGCTGTGATGCCGCCCAAGGATACCAGGCATATTGAGGTTCGCCGCTCAAGCCATGGACAATAATCGCTCGTGTAAATTGGGCGTTTTTTTTACCCTCTGGCACCTCCTCAGGCGTGGCAGATTCAGACGCTTGATTTTCTTCGAAACTTATCCGAATTCTAAGCTTTAGTAGCTTGAACACGTTCCCGCTCCCGCATCTTTTTATATTCCCTTATGGTTATTATACTCTTTGTATCTTTAATCCTATCGACATAAAGAACACCATTTAAATGGTCTACTTCGTGTTGGATAACGTGCGCGATAAATCCCGCGAAATCTTGTTCGTGTAATTTAGCATGCTCATCTGTCCACTTAAGCCGCAGCTTCTTATACCTTGGAACTTGTGCATACAGCTCAAGACCGCTGATACACCCCTCCCACATGACTGATCTACGCCCGTAAAACTGTACGATTTCCGGATTTATAATGGTGAGCTTTTGTGGTTCTAGATTCGGTCTCGTCGGGGTTGATTTAATAGCGATGATACTGAGTGCAATACCCCTTCCTACTTGCGGCGCTGCTAGACCTACACCATATTTTTTATGCTCAAGCGTGTAGTACATATTCTCGATAAGAGATTGGATTTCACTAGAGACAATCTCTGACGACATCAAGTTTCGAGTTACCTCACGTAAAACGGGATTCCCAAATTCGGTCTTTTTTAGGAGTTTACTCATGGTTTATCTATGGCACATAATAGCAAATTCCCGAGCTTCTATCATATACAGGCATTACGCGTTTGCTAGACAGACCCTGGTTATCGCAACTCACATCACGACTTAATGATTACTTTTGAGCATCAAGTGTGTCAGGCTCCTAATTACCAAACCATTTATTTCGCGCTTCCGTATAAACTTTACGCATGTGGCTAGCTTCTTTATCGTCTAGCAATAGTTGATCAATTACTGTTTGCGTCGACCTACTTGAGTCACTATCTTTCTCGATATAGTGCGGCTTATTCCACTTTTGAAACCCTAGTAGATACAAGACCTCGGCTAATTTATCGAGTATTTTCCTTACTTTAATATCGCTTGGTAAAAAGGATTTATTGCGTTCATCTAACTTCTCGAAATGTGCGAGCTTGAGACGCAATTCATGAATTTTGTTAAGATCATCCTCTTCATCCTCTAACAGTGCTATGAATTCTGCTTTTGCCGATTTTTTTCTTGTTTGGCGCGTTCCATCATATAAGTACTCAGCCAGACTCCCTTGTTCGTTCTTTCGAAGCTTTACGGATCGTTGTTTTGGATCCCAAAATGACCCTACAAATCCATCAAGCTCAATATAAAATACTTGCATCATCGACTCTAGACTAGCCGTCAGAAGCGGAGCGTAGTCACTCCAAACAAATAGTTTGTTGTGGTAATACTTGGCCACGTCAGGATTGACTGCCTTGTTTGTGTGTAGGCGCAACTCTGACATTACTGAATAGAGTTGCACGAGCTTTCGATGTCGGTACTCTAGTTCTCGATATCGTTTAGTTTTGGCTATTGTCGGCATCCGGTTTTCCCTGATCCTTATACATATTATGCCATGATTTATCGGCCTCGGTCATGGAACACGGTCTGGTTATGAGGTGTCCAGTCCTCATAATGTTAGTCGGTCAGTTATGGAACGTTTTTAAGAAGTTATCCACGATTTATGAAGGCTTTTGGCGGTTCGAGCGTAGATCACTCAACTTCAAAGCTATATAAAAAGTCTGCTCACAAACATGATTTAATAGGGGTAAATAAATAGAGACCGGTCATAGAACACGGTCTCGTCTTTTGGGTGCATGATCTGGTTGAGCATGTCGGTCTGGAACCCCACGAAAGGAGTTAATGGGACAGAATCGGACATTATAAAAAAGGGGTGTCCGATTATGGCATACCTATCTAAAAGCCGAACAAATCCCGCACTTGCACTGCCTGTGATATCATGACAGCGATAGCCCCTGAATCCACTTGCGAGAGAGGGGCTATTTCAATCAGTTAACCTGATCTCTCTACCCCGGCTATCCTTTTTGACTTTGGGTATATCTTCTTTTCGGCCCATCTTGAAGTCGTAATTCCGTATAAATGCGGGCACCGAATCGTCGTTGTCCCGAAACGGTATGATAACCCGGAGCAACGGGTTCATGTTGGCATAGATATGCGGCACGCTTGTCTTCTTTATTATGCCGCTTTTGAGAGTTATTTCGGCCGGTACGTGTCCCAGGAACATCTGATCCATGTAAACCAGGGCGGCTTCCCGCATGCGCATGCCTTCATATTTAGGCTTTGCGTCATCCTTTTTGGCTGGTTTGGCGGCCGGTTTCTTTTCCGGCAACTGGTAGGTGCCGCTTTTGATGCGCTGCTCAACAAGCTTCTTCAGATCTTCTTCTTTTTCATAAGCCCGGAGCCGACCGCTCAAGTAACCAAGCCGGTAATCCACGCCGTCGCTCATTAACCGCCAGTTGGTTTCTTCCAGGGCTTTGTTCAGTAGCTTTTGCAGGCCCTTCTTGCTGTCGTATTCTTGGCGGTCGGGCTTATCGTCCAGGCAATTGAAACTAATGGCGACCTGCTGGCCAAGTTCAGGCTCACCCAGCTTGAATTCTCGGTATCCCGCCTTTTCCAGCACTTCGCGCAGCAGATCGGATAACTGGGCTATCTTGAGCTGTTTTATGTCTTTTATAGCCTCGTAAACGTCAACATGCTCGACATGTTCGTCATTATCCAGCTCAAGTTTGGCCATCCGGATCAGGTGCTGGAATTTTTGTTTGTATTTACTTTCCATTTCTTCGTCAAAACAGAAGCGCTTACGGTCAAGTTTGTAATATGGATCAGCCGGTTCTGCGGGCTCTTCCTTGGCATTCAGATCAAGTTCAAACTTATCGACGTGGCCGCACTTGGTGCAGGTATTGGTCGTGGTTATAACCCCGAACTTTTTAGCAGACTTCGACTTCATGACCGACCCGCACTTTTCGCAGTGCGGCTCCTTGTGCTCCCACTCCGTGCCGTCCTGCCAGACAGCCAGTCGTTTATTGCAGGCTCCGCACTCAAACATGAATAGAATATCGTCCTCGCGGTCTTTGGAAACGCCACGGTCCCTAGGCATGTAGTCCTTGCTGATTTGCTTCATGTCCTTGCCGCAACTTCGGCAAAACGGGATCTTAGCCATTTGAGCTTCAGCCAGCCGCCGGTCTTTTTGCTCGTCAGCTTCCATCCACTCGGCAATTTTCTCCTCACGCTCGTGTCGACGACCAAAGGCAACTGTTTCGACGAATTGAAAGTACAGCTGGCTATACATTAAGTACCAGCCTGCCTGCCGCTTTTTCTTTTCGGCGGCGGGTAGCTTCTTGTCCATTTCGGCAAACGTTTGATTTACGACCCGTTCGCCGCTCCGGCAATGTTCCACGGTGCCCTTGTCGTAGAGGTCTTCGTAATGCTCGCGGTCTTTGAGATGGGTGTACATATCCAAATTATACCGCCCAGGTCTCCAAGCAAATTAAAGTGACGTAGTACCAGGCTATGTCACTTCTTTGTCTATACAGCTACAACTACCGGAGTAAAGCCGGTGATCGAATCACCTTTTGCGCGGTTATTCTTCCAATGTAGTGCCTGCAGGTTATCCGGATGGTCGGTGCCGCCATGAGACACGGGATGAATATGATCAATCTCCCAGCCCCAATCACTATTGGTGTCGCCGTAATCCGCCCACTTGATCCACGCACCGCATACATCTTTACGGATTATACCGGCGTTGTACCCGGGCACGACCTGGGCTTTGCCCCATGCTATTTGTTTTTGCTCTTCGCTGAATCCCCGAAGGGCATCGAAAAGTGAGTTTAGTGTAGTTGCCATAAGGCGTAACTCCTTGCGCACTTGGCGCAGTTAGGTATATCTGGTACGCTAGGAGTAACACTTTGCATCAGCGAATGTGTGTCGCCGCCAGTATCCGCTGGCGGTTTCCTTTTGCACCTGATTGTTAATATTCGTTTGGATTTACCCTCCAAACCCCCAAGGTCTGTTTTTTATTTTCAGGCTTGGTTACCCCTAGAATACTCCACCAGTGTATAAAACGCAATACTTTTGTGTCCCAATATGTTGTGTCTGTGTCCCAAGTATGTTACCATGGGTTCATGAAGGAACAAATGCAAAAAAAGGACATACTGAACCTAATAAAATATCACGCCGAACACAACGATGTTGGCTTTAGGAATGAGGCGTACAACATAGCTCGATTCTTTGATCAAAGCGGGGACCACCAACTGGCTGAATATATAATGGCGCTCTTGTCTGGTGCTAATACTTTTGTGCCGCAGAGCAGTAATTACGACCTGCCGTTTTTTAGTAAGGTCAGCTTGATTGGCGATCCTCTTCCGTTGCCCACGCTCATCAAAAATGACGTACTGGGTATAATCAATTCAATAAGCCATAATGCTGGCATTAATAAGTTTTTGTTCGAAGGGGATCCTGGTACCGGCAAAACAGAAACGGTTAAGCAAATTGCTCGTATATTAGAACGCGATTTGTATTCTGTAGATTTTGATAGCGTTATAGATAGCAAGCTCGGACAGACGTCCAAGAATATAGCATCAGTTTTCCAGGAGATACGTGCGCTTCCTGATCCAAGTAAGGTCATAATCCTATTTGACGAGATAGATGCAATAGCACTGGATAGAGTTAGCTCAAATGACCTTCGCGAAATGGGTAGAGTTACGTCATCAGTACTTAAGGGTCTAGACAGTCTTGCTGATGGCTTAGTACTTATAGCAACTACTAATCTTTTCGGTAAATTTGATAAGGCTCTAACTCGGCGATTTGATTCAATCATAAATTTCAACCGCTACAGTAGAGATGAGCTAATTGATGTAGCGGAATCGATCCTTAATGAGCTGCTGTCTAAGTTTAAGTTTGCTGGTCGTAATATGCGTTTGTTTAGGAAGATAGTGGCAACGATGGACCACATACCCTATCCAGGTGAACTGAAAAATATCATTAAGACCTCAATTGCATTCAGTGACTCGTCTAGTGAATATGATTATCTAAAGAAGTTCTATGAAGCAGTGAAGTCGGACACTGATGATTTGAAGAAGCTCCAGGATGAAGGCTTCTCGGTGCGTGATATTGAAATACTAACAGGCGTCTCCAAGAGCCAGGTATCTCGTGAGCTAAAGGGATAGATTTATGAACGACGTCTTGCAACTAAGAGGTACTTTTCAGCAGCGGCCAAATAGTAGTCGTCCCGGCTCACCCAACATGCCCAAGAATTCAAAGTCGGTTACCTCCGACCACCTAAAAAAACTGATAAAAGACCTCCACGACCTCAGTAGATACTGGAATGATCAGAAGCTTATTGCAGGCGCGCTGATTGATGTGAATTATATCAGCGTTGTTGCGAAGAGTAACAGGATTAGCGGCTATTTTGCTAAAGGCGCTGCTAAATCAAATGATTCCGTGCGCGGTGCTCGTTTTACTACTAGCGACGACAAGAAGCACATCATCACTCACTATGTAAGTAATGAGTTCATCAAAGATACAATAGGAAAAGTAGAAAGCACCGCTAAGTTACTCGACACAATTTTTGACGGTAAAGTGAGCCACTCCGACCTTGATAATATAGACGCTAAAAATATAAAGTTTGAGGATTATGCACTGAGCAAATCAGTATTTCTTAATATTGCCGTCGACTCATATTACATTGAAAGCTTCAGCGTGCCCGACAATGCCGCAAATGCAACCAACAACCAGATAGTCACTCTTTATAAAACCGATGAAGATACGATTGCTATTATGAAAAACGTCGGTATTACTATCACCCCAGACAAAATTATTGATGATACCACTCTTCTACTCTATCCAGATGAAATAAAATTGTTGACGTCAAAAGCCCCATACCTGATTGCGATGGCAGTGGAAGATATAACAAAGCTCAGTATCGATGACATTGTAAGCAACGATGATAAAGAAGCTCTACTTGCAGGGATTGACTTGCCAACAAATGAACCCACTATCGGTGTTATCGATACCCTGTTTGATGATAGTGTCTACTTTTCTGGCTGGGTAGATTTTCATAACATGGTTGACCCCAATATCCCGCTGGGTCAAGACGATTACAGGCACGGCACGGCAGTGTCATCGGTAATTGTAGACGGGCACACTATTAACCCAGATTTAGATGATGGGTGTGGTCGTTTCAAAGTACGTCATTTTGGTGTTGCGACTAGCAAGCCTTTTAGCTCCTTTACTATCGTAAAGCAAATCAAACAGATTGTTGATTCGAATCCGGACATAAGGGTATGGAACTTATCGCTAGGCTCAGAGCGCGAAATAAATCAAAACTTCATATCACCAGAAGCTGCTATGCTGGATGAAATCCAGTTCAACAATGATGTCATTTTTGTTGTCGCAGGAACTAATAATAACACTAGAACGGAAAGGCTGATTGGCTCTCCTGCTGATTCCATAAACTCAATAGTCGTTAACTCAGTGAAAAAGACTGGGGACCCTGCCTCTTATTCCCGAAAAGGCGTAGTGCTGTCTTTCTTTAACAAACCGGATGTCAGTGCGTTGGGCGGAGATGGCAAGGACAGAATACGCGTGTGCGAACCTACTGGTGAGGCGTTTATGGCGGGCACGTCATTTGCTGCACCATGGGTTACCCGAAAGATCGCCTACTTGATGGAAGTGTTAGGTTTGAGTCGTGAGGTCGCAAAGGCACTTATAGTCGATGCCGCGGCGGCATGGAGTGACACGGGAAATGATCCAGTGCTAGCGCCTTTTGTTGGTCATGGAGCCGTGCCTATACGCATTGAAGACATCGTTAAGTCAAAAGATGATGAAATAAAGTTTATTATGAGTGGGGTATCAGAACGATACGACACATATACCTATAACTTGCCCGTGCCTGTAAATAAAGATAAGCACCCTTTCGTAACAAAAGCCACGCTATGTTATTTCCCTAACTGCTCTATTAACCAGGGCGTTGATTACACAAACACAGAGCTGGACATATCGATAGGCAGAATTACTGACAAAGGCATTAAGCCTATCGATAAAAATATGCAAAGTGTTAATGACGGTACGCGTCACTATATCTATGAAGCTGATGCTAGAAGCCTTTATCGTAAATGGGATAACACTAAGCACATACGAGAAAAGTATGGCGATCGTCTAACCGCACGAAAAGCTTATAAAGATGGCCTTTGGGGCGTGAGCGTGAAGACTAAAGAACGTCTGTCGAAACGAGATGGTGACGGCATTAAGTTTGGGCTAGTTGTTACCCTGAAAGAAACAAATGGCATTAACAGAATTAACGACTTTATTAGACAGGCGCAGATACGTGGTTGGCTTGTAAACAAAATTGATGTCGACGTTCAAGTTGATATTTACAATAAATTGCAAGAACAGATAACTTTAGATTCCTAGGATTCAATCGGCTCTTTGCATATCTCATAAGACAGTGGAGCAGTTATTGACAGTCAAAAGGCGCTAGCGTATATTTCAGCTTAGGAGCGGAAGCGCTCACAATTCAGAGTAAAGGCGCTATTCCAAAGCGACCCGTGAATTGAAAAGGACAGAAAGTCCAAAAACGACTTAAGTAAGTCGTCTCAATTCATTAACGGGTCGCTCTTTATTTTGTAAGGGCAGCACCCATGACGAGATGGAGGTGTTTGCTATGTCTCAAGATATTAAAAATTCATTAACTATAGTCGAGTTGCCGATTAGCCAGCTGAAAGGGTTTCCGGGCAATCCGCGGTCCTGGTCTGGAAAATCCGAGGCTGATCTCAGCGAAAGCCTAAAAAGGTTTGGCCAGGTAGATCCGGTGCTAATCGATCAAAACAATGTGGTGATTGGCGGTAACTTTAGGCTTCACGTCATGAAGAAGCTTGGCTACGAAACGATCAAGTGCGTCCGGCTGCAGCTAAGCGAAGATCAGGCCCGGGAACTAAACCTGCGCCTGAATAAAAACCAAGGAGAATTTGACCCGGACCTGCTGAAGGCTTTCGATATCAACCTGCTGCTTGACGTTGGTTTTGACGATACAGATTTAGGCGACATCTGGAATGCCAGCCTGGAAGTTGAAGACGACAACTTTGACGAACAAAAAGCCGTAAAGCAAGCGAAGGCCACGGACATCAAGCCGGGCGATATGTACCAGCTGGGAAAGCACAGACTAATTTGCGGTGATGCCGGCGATCCGGCAGTCATCAAACGGCTGATTGGCGACCTAAAGCCCAGCCTGCTATACACCGATCCGGTTTACAACATTTCACTGGACTATGACAAAGGCGTCGGCAATAAGGCCAGCTATGGCGGAAAAACCAAAGATACCAAAACGGATGCGGAATACGCTGCGTTTCTGGGAGCGGCGCTGGCCAACGCCCTGGCCGTGATGGGTAAAGATGCCCACGTCTTCATGTACTGCGACCAGACATACATAGGGCTGTTGCAGACACTCATGGTTCAGCATGGCCTAACTAACCGACGGGTCTGCTTATGGGTCAAGAATGGTTTCAGTCCGGTACCAGGCGTGGCCTTCAACAAAGCCTACGAAGCATGTGTTTACGCAACTCGTGGAACGCCGTATCTGTCAGACGTCCATAACCTGACGGAAATACTTAATAAGGAAATTGCGCCGGGCAACCGGGCCATAGACGATATCATCGACATTTTTGATATCTGGCTGGCCAAGCGCGAGGCCGGGCAGGACTACCAGCACCCGACTCAAAAACCGCTGACTCTGCACGAAAAACCATTGAAGCGCTGCACTAAGATTGGCGACGTAGTGCTGGATTACTACGGGGGATCGGGGTCGACACTTTTGGCCTGTGAGCAGATGAAGCGGGTTGCCCTACTCTGTGAAATTGAGCCCGTATTCTGTCAGGTCACCATTGACCGCTTTGAAACACTTACCGGCGAGAAGGCGGTGAAATTATGAAGGCCGGGCAAATAGTAAGCTTAGGTGATCACCGTTTGGCTTGCGGCAGTGCCACGGACCCTGAACTTGTGAAGCGCTTGATGGGCGATGACCATATCGCCTTGCTACTTGTTGACCCTCCGTACGGCGTCTCTTATGTGGAGAGTAAGCAAGGCATCGCTCAACTGGCCAACCAGAAAGTTATTGCCAACGACGACATAACTGACGAAGCTACCTACCGGCAGTTTACGGTCGATTGGTTACAAACTGTTAAGCCCTACCTGACCGCTAAGAACAGTATTTACATTTTCAACTCAGACAAAATGCTGCTGCCAACCGTCCAAGCCCTCCAGAGTACGGGTGGCAAGTTCGCCCAGATGCTGATATGGGCCAAGACCCATGCGGTACTGGGCAGGCTGGACTATCTGCCGCAGCATGAGCTGGTTGTCTACGGCTGGTACGGTACTCACGCCTTCGCCAAGAGCAAAGACAAGAGCATCCTAGTTTACCCAAAGCCGAATAAAAGCAAACTGCATCCGACCATGAAACCGGTAGGCCTGCTGCGCCGACTGATTCTGAACAGCTCCAAGGTCGGCGACATCGTGTATGACGGCTTCGGCGGATCTGGCAGTACGTTGATTGCTTGCGAGCAAACCAAGCGCCAGTGCTTGATGGTCGAGTTAGATCCAGAATATTGCCAGACGATAATCAACCGCTGGCAAAAACTAACCGGCCAGGTAGCAGAACTGGAGGTTGGACATGAAGACTAGTAAACAGAAACAGTTGGTGCTGGAGCAGCTTAGGAAAACGCCGATTATTCAGGTGGCCACCGAAAAGGTCGGCATTGCCCGCTCTACTTTTTACCGCTGGAAGTCAGAGGATATTGACTTTACTGTTGCCGTGGACGAGGCCGTAGATCAGGGAGTCAGTCTGATGAATGAATACGCGGAATCGATGCTTATCAGCGCCATCAAGGACCGTAATCTGACGGCAGTATTCTATTGGTTGAATCACCGGCACCCGGCTTACGAAACCCGCGTCAAAGT
>CAYVOS010000015.1:0-12127 GCA_964453515.1 uncultured Candidatus Saccharibacteria bacterium
TTGTCAACTTGGTTAAAGAAACCAACAAATCCACTGCACGAGTTGTATCCCATTGCACAGTTAATTTGCGATGATGTCGGGCTCGGATCAGTTATGAGAGACTGCTCTTTCTGCATAGTTGCCATGATAGCTTGGGGGTTAATACCATATGCCTGACCTGCCTCGTAAATAATGTCTGCTGCCGATTCTTGTTGACCGCAGTGCTGATAATAGGTGTAACTATAGGAATATGGATATGTTGATGACGTTGGTGGTGTTGTGGGGCTACAACTTTCGGTATCTGTCAGGTTTTTAATGCCACTATTCTCAGTGTTTAAGAATGCTTGAATATTACTAACACCGGTGCTGCCACTGCCCATGGAATTTACATTTTCAAAAATGCCGTCGCTCACAAGATCGCCTGGTGTGTATGCATATGCCGCGAGGGCAGGACTGCTAACCATAAATACAGCTAACGCAGGCGTGAGTACGGTTACGGCAATTGTAATTAGTCTTTTATGGAGTAGTCTCATGACCCTAGAAGTTTACGGCAATTTCAATCTCGTTTAGTTCGCTGCCATCTGGTGCAGTACTGAATACGTCCAGTTGCCCTCCTGATGCATGGGGAGTGAAGTTCAAGTTGCCAGAGAATTTCCCGTTCACCACATTCAAGGTCCCCTCTGATATTACCCCAACGCTGTTATCGATTAGTCGAAAGTGCACTGTATCGACTTCCGCGACGCCACTTAGGATGACTCCACTTTTAATCGTTGTGTTTGCAATCGGTTGCTCTACGGTAATGTTGCCCGACGTTGAAGTAATCCATTGGCTAGAATTGGTCGTTGCAGCCGATTGCCCGTTTGTGTCGGTTCCGCCGCTAATATTTTGCGTTGTATTTGTTGTCGGTGATTTTTTAGGCGTAGTTACATCTTCGGAATTTGCCGGCTTGTTGTTTGATGAAAAAGTACCTACTTTTACTACTTGTTTGGTAGCTGGAGTGCGTAAGTAGTGCCACCAATAAGCGCCGCCGCCAACTAAAAGGACAAGGAGTACCGTTATTCCGATAATCCAGCGCATCTTTTTTGGTCTTGATGTTTGGTATACCATACTGATTTTCTATACTTATGTGCAATTCGGTAAACGCAGAGAAGAATTGCTTTTACTTAACCAAGTATAACACTAGGTCCGAATACCTGCCAAACCCCTTATGCAATCAAACTCGGAGAGGCGCATCGCGTTCTTGGAGTGTACTCATAAAAGGTGATAGACTTATCCATAACAACTGCTGAAGGTAATTCACATAATGCAAAAATACGTACAGGTGGTCAAGCATGTTGCGCGTTCTCGCGATGCGCAGATATTAGCGTGGTGCACGAGTGTGGTGGCGATTTGGAGAATCTGTTTAGAACTCATAAACAATGCAATTGTACCTACAATGAATACACTAAGCGGCTCGACAAGTACTCAAAATTTTGTACTTAGTTTTGATCGTTGGATCAACTACGATGCGGCTTGGTACCTTAATATTATTAGAAACGGGTATAAAATTGTCCATAATCTACACGGGCAGGAAACTATAGCGTTTTTCCCTGTATATCCGGTTACGGTAAGGGTATTGTCCGACGTATTACATATCCCCTTCATTTGGATGGGCACCATTTTGAACCTGGTACTTTTAGTAGTTACCGCATATTTTGTTTACAAGCTAACCGTGCTTATGGCAGATCAAGCTAATAGAAAGCGCGGGGACGTAGTTGCTAAGTTTGCGGTTTTACTATTCATTCTTAATCCAGCTTCATTCTATTTTGCCTCGCTATACGCAGATGTAATCCTCGTTCTATGCATAACCGCAGCAGTTTACTTTGGACTTAAAAAATCATTTTATGTTGCTGCATTGTTTGCTGGAATTGCAGCTGGATCGAAGAGTATTGGTATAGTATTGCTGCCAGCTTTAGTGATAATGTATGCTCAAGCAAATTGGGCTGATATTAAGAACTGGCGAGTGATTGTCAAAAAACATTTGCCCAAACTCATGGCAATTGGGTTGGTCGGATCGAGCGGCATGCTTGTGTACATGGTCTATCTTTGGCATCGGTTTGGTAATCCAATCGAATTTGTGTCCATAGAAAAGTACTGGGGGAGAAGCCCTAGTCTAATGGCAGCAATGCATAGTATTTGGAACCAGTATGTTGGTATGCTCCATATGCACAACCGTTTGATCAACCAAAATCTATACGTGCTTTATTTAGGGTTCATACCGATTGCACTTGCAATATTAACTATTTATATATTGATAAAGCACCGTTGGCAGTATGTATGGCTAGTGGCGCTCATTGTCTTGATGGTCGCGATGCCGCTATCAACGGGTCAACTCGCCTCACTCAATCGCTATGTTTTAGGACTAACGCCGGCCATAGCGTACATTGCAATTTATATGTATGCGAACAAGAATCTAAAGCCGGTTTCTCTAGCATTAGTTTGGCTGTCAGCCGTATTATTATTTATTTTTTCGAGTTCATTCTTAGCTGGCTATTTCATGGGTTAGAATGACTGGAGTAGAAGGAGTACATGTTATGAAGAAAATAGTCTCATACGTCTTCCCGATTTATAACGAGGAAGGCAACATCCCACTTTTGTATGAGACAGTGACGTCGTTGATAAAGGAGCGGGGAAAAAATTACGATTTTGAAATCGTATTTGTTAATGATGGGAGTCGTGATAATTCATTACAGCTTTTGCAAGATTTACAGAAGCGCGACGACCGAGTTGTAGTAATAAATTTTGCGCGAAACTTTGGCCACCAGATTGCAGTAACCGCAGGTATTGATCACGCAAAAGGTGATGCAATCATAATTATGGATAGTGACATGCAGGACCCGCCGCTGGTGAGTTTTGATCTTATTGATAAGTGGAAAGAAGGATTTGACGTTGTCTATGCACAGCGCCGGACGCGCAAGGATACTTACTTCAAAAAACTAACCGCTCACTGGTATTACATTGTGCTCAAAAAACTTGCAAACATCGATATACCGCGGAATACTGGTGATTTCCGCCTAATAGATCGCCGCGTAGCAGATGCGTTGGCTCAGTTTAAAGAACACAACCGGTTTCTACGTGGTCTAGTGAGCTATGTTGGCTTTAAGCAGGTAGCCGTGCAATTCGACCGCGATGAACGCCATGCTGGAGAAACTGGGTACCCGTTAAAAAAGATGGTTCAGTTTGCATCTGATGGTATTTTTGGTTTCTCTTCAACGCCACTCATGCTCATTAGTCGAGTAGGCTTTTTCATATCCGGGTTGAGTTTCTTGGGCATTATATACGCACTCATTGTTAAGTTTAGTAGTCATAACACGGTGCCTGGCTGGACATTTACTGTTATAGCTATCTTATTCATTGGTGGAATTCAGCTCATCATGCTTGGAATTCTCGGCAATTACATTGGTAGAATATACACAGAAACGCAGCAGCGGCCCCTCTATTTTATTGAGTCCATCAAAAGGAAAGAGAATTAAGTAGATACTCATGGCAGTCGAACTATTACATAAAGCTACTAAAAACACGCTTGTACGTTACGTTCTTGTAGGCGGAACTTCGTACGTAATTGAGCTAAGTAGCTTGCTCGCACTATACCATTTCGGCCATATGTCACGAACATTGGCCACAGCCATTGCGTATTGGATTGGGTTAATTCTTGCGTTTATTCTACAGAAGCTTGTTGCATTTCAGGATTATCGTAAAGAAGCTAAGACATTAACGCGGCAGGGTGTTATTTACGGCATTCTTACGCTTTGGAATTGGGGGTTTACTATAGCGGTTGTTGGCTTGTTTAGTAGTAAGTACATCATTTTAAGTCGCACACTTGCTCAGGTGATACTTACCGTTTGGAACTATACAATTTATAAGCGTATCATCTTTAAAAAAGATGTTGATATAGCTGTATAGAATCTTTGTATTGTAATAAAAATCTTTTAATTATATAATTAGCGTCTAGAGGGGTGCCGTTTAATGGCATCCTTTCTTTTATCTGAGAAGTTATGGCTGAAATTGTAATCGCAAGTCCAATGCTACCTGTGAATCTAGCACTTACCGGTGGTATCGAGGCGCACCGTACATTCTTGGAAGAAGCGGGCTATACCGGTATGGAGCTACACGTTATGCGATTCTCAAGACTTGCACATGAACTCGCCGCGCGTGCGGCTGAACCTGTTATTGATAATGCTGCTCACTTCATTCGTAGCGGGCATCAGAGTTTTATCAGCCTTGAGCAGGGTATGGTGCCACGAGCCAATGCAGGTGAGGTTATACGATCAATGGCATCTATTGCGCTCTTTCCACCCGCATCAGCATCTTTAAAAAAGCTTGACACGCTTCAACACGGCATAAACCGCGACACCAACCTAGACGTAGTTGTATATCCGGAAATTGATCAGCCAGAAGGATTTCATGGGCTTCCATTTACCTGGAAGCTATTCCAGCCCAATGTCAGGGTTCTTCGTAAGTGGGGTATTCGAACGACCGATGAATTAATAGCACGAGCAAAATACGAGGGTCTGACGGGTATTGCGTGGGATGGCTATCATTATTTACGTACTGAAGAAAGTGGCTTAGCGATGCCGAAATGGGATGATGCTTTACCACAATTACTGGAGAACAAAGCACTATTGCCTGTGCGGGAAACTCACGTATCCATTGGTCGTTCTGATCGTACCGAAAACGATGCGTTGATGGACGCAACTCGTCAGGAGCTAGGCATTTTTCTTGACGAGCCGAACGGGATTGGCAACACTGTGACTGGGCGTATGCTGCGTATGATTCACAATGCTTCTGGCGGTGATATGCGCTACGTAGTCGAATCTCGAATTACCAAAAATGCACTACCTACTGGCATGGCAATCTCAGCAGCTTACGCCAAGCTTGCCAGAAATCTAGCTGCTTTCCTCGATAGTTAGCAAGTAAGCCTATGGACAGTCTTGAAACCCTGCTATGATGGGGTGGCATGTTATTTCTGTAATTGTCGGAAGGATTAAATTGTAATGAAATTAATCGTTACTGCGGGTGGTCAAGGAACAAAATTATGGCCTTATTCCCGTGAGGACAAACCGAAACAGTTCCAGACTGTCGTTGGAGATAAGTCACTCTATACCGAAACGATTGAAACCCTACTAATGAAATTTGCACCTGAAGATATTTTCATCTCTACGAAACGTAAATTCATTAAATATATTTCTGAGCAATCGCCGCAAATTCCACTTAAGAACTATATTATTGAGCCAGATGTCGCGAAAGATCGTGGTCCTGGTGAGGGGTTAGCATTTTTGAGGCTCAGTGTTCTTCATCCTGACGAACCATTTTTTGTCGTACAAGCTGATTGCGTACGTAAACCAGAAGATGCATTTCTCAAGATGATTGAGGACGCAGGGAAGATCGTTGAACGTGACAAAACGTACATAACCGGTGGCGTAAAAGCTACCGAGCCGAATATGGGCGTCGATTATTTGCAATTGGGGAGCAAAGTCGATGCTTCTGGTCAGGAAATTTATGATGTTGAAGCATTCCTTGGACGCAAATCTAGTTACCGTGAAACTAAAGAATTAATCGAGAATTTTCATATAGTAACACACTGTAATCACTCATGTTGGTATCCAGAACTAATGCTTGAGGCTTATAAAAAATACCGCCCAGATTGGCATGAAGCACTCATGAAAATGAAAGAAGCATTTGATAAACCAGGTGAAGATGCGGCAATTGAGGAAATTTATGCATCAATGGAAAAAGGCGCTACTGAAGAAGTAACCAAACACGTCATGCATAACGGAGATGCCCGGATCATTTTACTCCCATTTAAATGGACAGATATTGGTACATGGGGGTCAGTCTATGAATTCTTTGTTGACGGTGACGGGCAGGGCAACTATAAAGACGGCCATGTGGTAACAGTCGATACTAAAGGTTCTCTGATAAAAACCAGCAGCGAAAAGAAACTTATCGCAGTAGCTGGAGTGCAAAACCTCGTGATTGTAGATACCGATGATATCTTACTTGTCGTTCCAAAAGAAAAGATAGAGAAGATCAAAGAACTGCAAACTACGCTAAAACAAGATAGTGAAACAGAGTATTTGTAGTAAACAATTCTAGTAAGTTTTATTTTACGGTTATATCAAGGGCATCAGTGTTCGCGGCGATCTTGTTTTCCCATTCAACTTCCGGAAAACTGTGCAGTAAGTCCGAAAGGTATTTACGAAGCTTGTTGTAGCCCTCATGTGACTTAGCCTCAAATTTAACGCCAAGGTATGGACCATTTTGTGAGTAACGAACCACAAACATACTATCATCAGAACTCATGCGAACCCCATCGCCAGCACGTTCATCATCTACAATCTCAGCCCCAGAGAAATCTTTGTGCAGGATTGGTGCAAGCTTTTTGACGAGCTCTACTTTTTTATCATCAGCACAAGTCAACTTTACTTCGGGACTGGATACGTATTGCGGTAATGCTGCAACAGCTTCAGAAAGAGACTCGTTAGTATCAGCTAGATAACGCAACAACCGCATTGCTGAGTATGCCCCATCATCATGGTTGTAGAAGTCAGCGGAGAAAAAGAAATGTCCTGATAGTTCACCAATGAATGCTGCTTTAACTTCTTGGTTTTTTTTCTTCAAGAAAGAGTGTCCAACTCGCCACATGAACGGCGTTCCTCCTTTCGCAACGATAGTTTCAGGAACTGCATTTGAGCAGAAGAGGTTGTACATGATTGTAGCCCGTGGGTGGTCTCGGAGAACTGCTTCAGCAAATAGAGCTACGAGAACATCGTTCCAGATAAGTCCACCTTTTTCATCTACAATTCCAATGCGGTCTCCATCAGCGTCGAAGGTGAACCCTACATCTGCGTGTGACTCGAGAACTTCCTTACGAACACGTTCGAGAACATGGGTTTCGGTTGGGTCGGCGACACCCATTGGGAAGGTGGGGTCGACGTTGCAGTTGTATTCGACAACCTCACACCCTGCCTGGCGAAACAGGTCAGGAATTATGGCACCACCAGTTGTACAGCTAGGGTCCACAACAACTTTAAGCTTTTTGTTAAGGGGTAACCGTTTGATAATGTCAGCATAATATGCAGGACGTATATCTTCTTGGCGAACGTTACCAAGTTTCTCACCTTTGCTGTAGTTTTCACTCATAACGAGGTCCCGCAGTTCAACCATACCATCGCTTACGAGTGTCTCGGACAAGTCGTTTGCAAACTTAAATCCGTTAAACTCTGGTGGATTATGTGAGGCACTTACGTAAACGCCGCCTCGCCGATTGAGATGATATTGGGACCAGTAGAACATTCCAACCATTTGCATTCCAATGTCAACTACATCGATCCCCGCCCAATTTAGTCCACGAATTAACGCATCACTATAAGCTGGGCTTGTTGCCCGACTATCACGTCCTACAACCGCTTCGGTTATGCCATCTCGCTTTAGCATTGTTCCAAATGCTTTACCAAGGTGTTCTGCCAGCTCTGGGCTAAGATCAATATCGACTAATCCCCGAAGGTCATAGCCCCTAAATATGTTTGGATTAACTTTCACGATATGCTCCTTGAAGGCTTACGGTACTTTGAGTATAAACCAGACGCACTAAGAAATCCGACGTCAATTTTACAAGGTAAATTACGAATGTGATTTTTCTTGAAACTGCTCCCAAAGCCACGCGCTCTGGACGGCTTCATCAATGGTATGTACGGCGCGCCACCCAAGATCACGGTTGGCTTTGTCCGGAACTGCACAATATGCAGCAGGATCACCGGGCCTACGGGACCCAATTGTATAAGGCACCTTCAAATCATTGACGCGTTCAAAAGTCTTAATTAACTCGCTGACACTCGTTGGAACACCAGTACTAATATTATATACATCATAGAAGCCATCCTTTTCATCCAGCATCTTTTTAAGAGCTGCAACATGTGCTTTTGCTAGATCAACTACGTGAATGTAATCACGTTGACATGTCCCATCAGGGGTATCGTAGTTGTCCCCAAAAACCGTAAGTGGGCTGCTATCCTTGACGGCCTTTACGATGATTGGGAGTAAATTTTGTGGCTTACCCTTAGGCGATTCGCCAATAGTCGTTGATTCATGCGAGCCAACAACATTAAAGTATCGCAGGGCAATACCCTTAAATTGTGGTACCGCAGTGCATGTATCTCTTAAGATTACTTCATCCATATACTTACTCCATCCATATGGTGATGCTGGATTGCAGGGACTTGATTCAGTAACATGCTCAGTAGGCGGTATGCCATAAACTGCAGCGCTCGAAGAGAAGACGAAGTTGTAAATTTTTTTTTCTAGTACTGTCTGGAGAAGGGTTACGAAACCGGCGACATTATTTTGATAATATTTCAATGGATTTTCTACTGATTCACCGACCGCTTTATATGCGGCAATATGGATAATGCCTTCGATTTTTTCTTTATCTATAATTTCTTTTAACCTCTGAGCATCTTGGTAGTCAGCTTCGTAAAAAGGTATGTGATTGCCGGTTAATTTTTCAAGTCGTTCGGTAGCACTCTTATCGGAATTGCTAAAGTTATCCACGATTACGGGGCTATACCCAGCCTTCGCTAGTTCAACATTGACGTGTGAACCTATATATCCGGCTCCACCTGTAACGAGAATATGTTTCATAAATCCCCTTCTTATCTCTTAATAGTATACCAGAGGTAGAATCCCAAGTTGCTTTCTACTTATATTGTTAAAGCTTATGCTTGTGTATTAAGCTTAAATCATCATGGATAAACAAAGGCCCACTAAAGAAGTAGAGCATATGGAAAATAGTGCAGATGACCCAGTAGCGTCTCATGATAAGGTGACAAAACATACTACGCCTATACGTATAAAACATGGCCATACGCTTATTTATAGTTACATCGGGTTAGCCCTACTTGTAGCTTTGACTAGCCTTGGCGTAAATGCCTATAAGCAACATGATAGAGTAAAGTATCTAAACTCCCAGAATAGTAGTTTGTCTGTACAAGTAAAGCAGTTGGTGGCTTCCAATGATAGCCTGAAATCAAGAAATGCTACGCTTAGTAAATCAGTTCAAGCACTTACAAGTGCACAAGCAACGGCAGCAAAGCCAAGTGCAACGACTACCGTGAGTGATAATAACTCCAGCACAGTACCCGCATCAGGTGGTTCACTTACTATTAATAAAGTACAGATACTGACACCATCCTATTTTGGTAATACGGCCCCCGATGCCAATACCGATCAAGTACGGGTTGTTTTTGTAACGATGAAAAACCTAAGCTCTACACCGCAAACCTACTCCGTGCTCGATTTTAGCGCTACTACCAATACCGGACAAATAGTTAAACCGCGTGTGTATGCCGGAACGGGTATGGGAGCAATTTGGAACAACACTACGCTAGCGCCTGATGGTTCAACCTCCCAGCCACTACTATTTGATCAAAGTGATGATATCGTGACGTTGCAATGGTCACTATCAGGCTCTAGTACGGTTAGTTTACCAATCCCGAGTGCAGTTAGTTAATTAACTCGGTAAACTATTCTACAGTTACAGATTTTGCCAAATTGCGTGGTCGATCAACGTCGAGCTCTTTGCCAGTAGCAATGAAGTAGGCAAAGAACTGCATAACAATAGCCACAAGAATGACCTGTGTTTGCGGCAAGGTTTTTGGGATGTAAATTACATCATCGGCTAAATCCTTGATAGTTTTATTGCCTTCAGTTGCAACGGCAATAACCGGACCTTTACGTGCGCGAATTTCTTCGATGTTTGAATAGGTCTTTTCAAGCATTGGTGAATCGGTGGCGATAGCAAACGTAGGGAAGTTCTTATCGATCATGGCGAGCGGACCGTGCTTCATTTCACCGGCTGCATAGCCTTCAGCGTGGATGTAACTAATCTCTTTCAACTTTAAGGCGCCTTCAAGTGCACATGGATAACCATACTGTCGCCCGATAAAAAGGAAATCACGTGCATGCATATACTTTTTTGCTATCTTCTCAATGGTATCAGCTTGCTTGAGCACTGCCTCAGCTTTGGTCGGCATAGCGTCGAGTTCCTGCAGTAACGGCTTAAATTTGGTCGTGCGACCGCCATTTAATCGAAGCGCCATAAGCATTAAAACGGTTACTTGTGCGATAAATGCTTTAGTACTGGCAACCGCTTGTTCGGGACCAGCATGGCAGTAGATGCCTGCATCAGTCATGCGGGCAATGGTCGAACCAACGGCGTTTACGATACCAAGTCGGAGCACACCGTAGTCTTCTACTTTTTTGAGTGCCGCAATCGTATCTGCGGTTTCACCAGACTGAGAAATAGCAAGGATGGCGGTACTTCTAGAGAACGGTTCATCACGGTATTTAAATTCGCTGGCGTACTGAACCTCGACTGGTATATTAGCTAGTTCTTCGATCAAGTATTCGCCGACGAGACCTGCGTAATACGAAGTACCGCAGGCAACAATTACAATTCGGTCAATGTAATCCAATTGGCCAATGACATTATCTAGGCCACCGAGCTTCACAGTATTACTGTCGGTCTTAACACGGCCTAATGTTGCCGAGCGAATTGTTTGTGGCGCTTCGTTGATCTCCTTGCTCATGAAGTTCGGGTAGTCTCCGAGGTGCGCCTGATCGACATCAAAATCGAGGCGCTCTGTTTTTCGGAGAACTTTTTGAGACTTAGCAACATCCTTGATCTCATATGTCGTCGGGGTAATGACCGCTAGCTCGTTGTCTTGAATAAATACAACTTCTTTCGTGTGCTCCATCAGGGCAGTTGGATCAGATGCGACAATGAATTCATGCTCGCCAACGCCGAGTACCAACGGGCTCGATAAACGAGCTATGAATAGCTTCTCCGGTTCATAGGTGGTGACAGCGCCAATAGCATAGGCACCACGGAGATCATTCAGTGCTTTCTCGAAAGCTTGTGTGAAGTCGCCGAGTTCCCGGTAGTAGTAGTCAATAAGATGAGGAATGACTTCTGTATCGGTTTCTGAGGCGAATTCATAACCGTGCTTTTTAAGGCCGTCTTTCAGTTCAACATAGTTTTCAATGATACCATTGTGGACAACGAAAATAGTCTGATCTTGATTTGTATGAGGGTGTGCATTAGTGATGGTTGGAGAGCCATGCGTAGCCCACCGTGTATGGCCGATGCCAGTTGTCGCATCGATAGCTCCCACCTCATCCAGGGCCGCTACCAAGCCATCGACGCGGCCGACTTGTTTAATGAGTCGTCCGTGCTGCTTGTTGTCGAGGAGGGCAACTCCGGCAGAATCGTAGCCTCGATATTCAAGTGACTTTAACCCATCCAACACAATATTGCTCGCTTGACGCTTGCCAATGTATCCTACTATACCGCACATGGTATAGAATTCTAGCACTATTACGGTTTAAGACAAGTATTTTGTATAAATTCTTCCATATTTTGCACGAACATGTCAGAACTAAAGCGTTTTGCTGACGCAGCAATATCTGCATAGTTGTATGACATCGGATCAAACTTTCGGAGGGCGTTTACAAGCGCTTGGACAGATTGCGGCTCAAAGAATTCACCGGTTTTACCTGGCGTTACATAATCAAGTGCGCCACCAGCCTTATACGCTATGACCGGTGTCCCAGTAGCCATCGCTTCCGGTGGTGCAATACCGAAATCCTCTTCGGCGGCGTACAAGAATGCATATGCTCCCGCGAGCTGTGTTGGCATTTCTTCGTCGGTGACATCGGTAAGAAAGTCTACATTTGTACCGGCTAATTTCACAAGTCGCTCATGATCTGGCCCGCGACCGATAACTTTTAAGGGGATGCCGAGTTGCGAGCTGGCTTCAATAACAATGTCGAATCGTTTATAGGGTACTTGTCGCCCTAAGGTGACGTAGCCGTATCGTTCGGGTGCTTTAGCGCCCTCAAACCGATCTATATCTATGGGTGGAAATATCACGACGGAATCGCGGTCGTAATACTTTTTAATATCTGCCTGAATTTGGGTTGAGTTAGCGATCATATAATCTGGACGCTTGGCAGCTTTGAGGTCCCATCGTCGCAAGGGTTCAACCAATAGTTGGAGCCCCAGGCGGGCAAGTGGGTCGAGCACGCCGAAGCCGGGGTGCTCGAGATACTG
>CAYVOS010000016.1:0-11881 GCA_964453515.1 uncultured Candidatus Saccharibacteria bacterium
GATATTATCAATCTTATTTAACAGAGGCTGGAAATTAGAGGCTTTCTTTGTTACAATGCCTTGGAATTAATGGGGATTGGCCAAGTGGTAAGGCAACGGGTTCTGGTCCCGTGATCGGGGGTTCGAATCCCTCATCCCCAGCCATGAGTCCTGACAAGGACTTTTTTGCTTTAAAGACTTCATTTACCCCTGTTATTTTCGTGCAGTCGGGTGTTCCCCGTACGATATCTTCGTAGGTTGGCGTGTCATTGAAGATGACCCCAAAATACCGTGCTTGTAGGATCGGATTACTGTGGTGCAACAGTAGTTCGTGCAGGTGTTCCGCATAGTATTTGACATAAGCGCCAAACTTTTTCATATCTACTGGTTCTTGCGGTGCCATTTTTTGGCGCTCTACAGTTAACGTCTTAATTTCTTCTTCTAGCTGCATGATATCTTCCTCCATATACTTGATAGTTGCCTCAGAGTTGAGCATCTTAATTTTGTTGACCGCTTGACGCACTTGGTTCTGGAGACCGGTGATCTGCAAGTCCATTGTTACGGCATCTTTATGGATTTCTAGCTGTCGTTTGTCGAATTGATCATTTACAAGAGACAGAAGGTTATCTATGTACTCAGGCGACACATCAAGACACTTCACAAAAGCCTCGATTGTCTCGTCAAACTCTTGTTTGGGCTTTCTAAAGTAATGGCCGCGTTTGTCGCAGTGGTATGCGGGATAATACTTGCGTTTGCCGCGTGAAGCACTGCCAAACAGTGGTTTTCTACATTCCGGGCACATGACAATCCTCTTATAGGGAAAGTCGGAGTTTTTAGCTCCCTTATTAACCAGGTACTCGGGCGGTTTGCGTTTGTGGATATGTATGCCCTCGGCATCCTCAATAATGGTGAGCTTACCCCTATTTGCCACATTAAATAGTTCTATGGACACAAGACCATCGAATTTACATCGCACCGGCTTGTCCTGTGTCCACTTTTCGGGGTTGATACCGGCATACACAGGGTTTTCAATCATCCGCCATAACTGCTTAAGCGTTAAAGGATCCCCGCCAATGACTTCAAGAATTCTAGCCCGATCATCCTTGTCCCGTATGATCCGCTCGCGGGTACGAAAGCCTAACGCATTAAGTTCATTGACGATCTCGATATCTTCCATAGTGCCGCGAGCACGCAGCTCAAACATTTTTATAACGAGCGGCGCTTCGATGTCGTTCGGTTTAAGGATGCATCGTTTGCCATCTCGTGTCTCAACATGGACATTATCGAAACCGTGCAAAGGACGGCGCACCCAATAACCCATGCGGGCGTAGCGTATTTGTGCACCGATCATGCGTGTTTGGATATCGCGTACCTCATCCTTGGCTCGTTCAGCTTCAAGCAGCTCGGCCTTTTTTGTAGGCGAGTACTCGCTCCACTTATACTTAACACCTAGGTGCTCAAGGGTATTTATCTTCTGGTTGCCGATAATGCCATATACGTCAACAAGTGAAACACCGCAAGCATCAAGTTGATTCTTGAGCTCACTATAAAACTCGGAACCACCACGGGTAAACCGGTCAATCGACTTAATAATGACCTGTTGGACGTTGTTTCTAGGGTCTTTGCAGTAGTCGACCACCTCCTGCATAGGCTGCAACTCTTTTGAGGCAGACTCAAGAAAAACAAAGTAGCGTGCGACATTCAGATTGCGCGCTCCGGCGTATTGCTCGATAAGCTTCTGCTGATCGTCGGGAGAGTCGCCGTCAACGCCTTGCTTGATCGTAGATACCCTAATTGCTCCGACGACATTGCCCGTTGCGACTTGATACTCAGGCATTTTGCACCTCCATGAGAGCCATAAATAGAACCTGACCGTTACGCTGGTCTTCGTCTATCTTGTCGACAATCAGAGCAGCTAAGAGTTTTAGCCGCTCTTGCACGTCCATTGAGAGCGTATCTTGGATTGCTAAGTCTTCGACTTCTGCATCTTTCTTGCCCATTTTATTATCCCTTACCCGTACTACTAGTCATGATTATAGTATACTGGTACTAGTACGGGTTGGGAAGAGTTTTAGCGTTGTGCTTTATACTATGTGTCAAACGGCCTAATGTAAATAACACCTTAGATACGTACGTGGTGTTCTCCTTGAGTATCAGCACTGTACGCAGTCTACAGATAAAACAGGCAGAATACTTGACTAGCATGTCAAGCGTATATGTGCGATTTCATCTGTATGGTTGTTATTTTTCTTCTCCTTTATTACTCTTATTATATAAGAGACTCGCATTACTATTAAGCGAGGGAAAGTATATGCCAAGAAAACTTAATCAAAATCAGATCGACGTATTATTACTCCTCTACAAATTTCGCTTTGTCACTTCAAACTTACTCACTCAAAAACTCAAACTCCAACACAGAAACAGCATCAACTCACGACTACAAATCCTTGAAGACCAAGAATACATAGGCAGAAGATACGACAAAAGCTATAAGCTGATGAATAAACCTGCTTCATACTTCATGATGCCTAAAGGATTTGCAGTGCTGAGAGGTATGGACGGTATATCAAACAATACTCTGAAGAACATGTATAAGGATGTTCAGGCAACAGACGGGTTTGTAGAACGAAGTCTGGCCATCTTCAACCTTTATAACCATCTCGAAGCTATTTTTGGTGAGCGCTTCGATATGTTCAGCAAGAGTGAATTAACTGGCATGGAAGACCTGCCGGAAATACTACCGGATGGCCTCGTTCGCTTCAAGACAAGCAATAGCCCACGAGCCAAAGAGCACAACTTCTTTATATACTATGCTGGGGAACGACAGCCCTTATTCGCAATAAGCAGTATCATCACGAAGCAATTAGAGTATGGAGATTCTGAAGATTGGCAGGAATTTTTCGGTAAACCTCCGGCTGTAATCATTATTTGCGATTCACTAGCATTGGAGCGCCGTCTGCATCGACAAGTAGGCAGAGTGGAAGATGAAGCAGCGAAAGGCCAGAAGTTTTATACGACCACCGCTACAGAGATTGTGACTCTAGCTAAACCTGATGATGCTTTTCTTATGCCACTTAGACGTATGTCAGAGGGGCGTATTCCGCTGGATGTTGCATAAGCACGAGCCAAATTCGTAACTCGCTTTTGCCCACGGCAAATGCGAGTTGGCCAGTTTTCCGATAGGGAAAGTGGCATACGCAAACCACATGGCTTTCAGTTTCTGTGTTGAACTTGTATACTTCAGAGGAATTCGCTATCCAAACAAGAAAAACGGCAATGCCGAAACCTCGGGCATGCAAAATATTTCATAAGGCTCAAAAGTAATGTTGCGTTTCGCCATTCTCATTATTTCAATCGTTCTCGTCCTGCTCGGTTTACTCAATGCATATAAGCTCGCGACTTCATTAAAGTGGCTGCAGAAACTCCTGCAACAACCTCGAAATAACTCTGTTGATTTTGTGCTCCTATTTCCAGTCCTTGAAGAACAGACCAAGATAGCCGATGCTATTACCTTTTTGGCGAAAGTTGAGTACCCCCTAAAACACTTACGGATTGTATTCGTTACTACCGCCAAGGAGGGCGTGAAGTCTGGCAAGTCAACAACGGCGGAAGTGGTTACCCGTCTTATCGAAAATCATAAACATATAGAACACCTCCACTACCCTCACAAGAAAGGGGTGAAAGCCGACCAGCTAAATTGGGCAATTCGTGAACTTGAAAAGCAAGGTATAGTTGACGATGACACGATACTTGGCGTGTACGATATTGATTCGGCCATACTGCCCGGCACGCTTGAACGAGTTGCCGGGATAACGAAAGATCAAAACATTAACGTTGTACAGCAACCTAGCCTTTACTTTAAAAACTGGCTCGAACTACCGTTACTGGCTCGATCCTTTGCGATCTACCAAACGGTATATGGCTGCTTTTATGAGATAAGCTCATGGCGACAGTGGAATACACCGCTACAACCAATGCGCTACTGCACTGGACATGGTATGTTTGTTCGTGCTTCATTTTTGCGGCGAGTTGGCTACTTTCCGTCACCACTCGAAGATACACGCTTCGGACATATCTGCGCATTCTTGAACGAGCAAATAGCAGTTGTGCCAGTTTTTGACGACTGCGAGACAACCATCTCTACTCGGAACAGAGTCAAACAAGCCTCGGTGTGGTTTTCCGGTGACGTACAGTATATTGATGGGCTTAGGGCGGCTCGCGCCCTGGGGCCTATAAACAAAAAACTTGCAGCGTGGCTTCTTGTCAACAAGACGTATCGTACTTTAGTTTGGGCATTTCAGGGCATTATCATCGTAGGACTTATTATTGCAGCCTTCTACCTTGGCTCTGCGTTGCTACTCCTTAGTGTCCTGTTTTACACCTGGCTACCGGCAGTCGCCCTGAGACGACACATGTCTTTAGTACGTAAACTTGCATATAATGATACACTTCCCGTCCCGTCACTCGCAGCTATTGGAGTACTGCCACTCACGGCCTTTTTTAAGTCATTGGGGCCGTGGTACGCCACTTGGCGCTATGCGCGCGCGCATTTGCTCAACCAGGAGTTTTTATATCCGAAAACGGATCGCCTTTAAACGCAATGGATGGTAAAATCTAAGTATGACAGCAAAACCAACCAATATTCTTTTTGACGTCGGTGACGTCCTCCTTAACTGGAATCAAAGCTCTGAAGCACTCGCTAAACGACTTGAGGTTAGCAAAGATGCGTTGCTTGATGCGCTTTTTACATACGCGGACGACATGTTCGTAGGCAAGATTAGCACAACCGACGGATGGACAAAAATATTAGCTGATCTTAACAAAAAAGCTGATCCGTGGGATATGGTGTTGGAATGGCGCAATCGTAATTTTTGGTTCCAGGACACACTTGATATCATGCAAGACCTGCATGCTGCGGGCTATAAAATAAACATCATGACCAATTCGTGGCTGGGCCTTACCGAGGAACGCGACAAAAACCTATTACCACAAGAAGTACAGCTCGCACAACACATTTTTGACTCCTCACAAGCGGGCGTAAAAAAACCAGACCCAGCTTTCTATGAGCTAGTTGAGCATACACTAGGCGAGCACGGGTCCGATATATTGCTTATAGACGACAGCATAAAGAACCGAGATCCCGCGGTGAAACTCGGTTGGCAGTTCTTCCATTACGTAACAGCTGATAACCAAGTACGTTCATCAGCCAAAAACTTGCGAACCGAATTACTTTAGTTACCAAAAAAGATACCATGATGCTTTGTCTCCCATGGTATTATTACATTTGCCTATGAAAGACTATGTAAGAACAGAAGAATTACAGTTGCACAACTTGGGTGAATTTGATCTCGATCATCTGCATACCAATTTGGACGAACATGATACCGATACGCCACAACTAGTACATATTGGTGGCGTCTCTGCTGTGGGTAAAACAACTCTCTCCCTCATTCTCCAATCAGAGCTTGAAGGCGCCAGCCGCTTCTCGATTGACTCATACCTCATTGAGGGGCTGGGCCGCATGGCGGGTCGTTTCAGTGACGTGCCACCAGACCCCAACAAGCCGTACATTGGAGGTATTACACCCGAGGTTTGGGACATGGCTCTCGTCGAACGCGATCTACAACGTCTGAAGCGAGGTGAAAATATACAAGTTCCAATTTTTGACGAAACCATTAAAGATCGCGTTGGGTATACTCCTTATGACCCCGGACATTACGTCCTGTTTGAGGGAGGACACTCGTTTAGCGAACAATTTCGTGACTATGCGGATTACAAAATTCTCGTTACCGCGCCGTTCCACGATCGTTTGGTACGTAAAATCGTACGTACACACTCCCGGTACCAACGTGATGATATTGACGATATCGTTGGTCGCTATGTAACCAAAGATGAGCCAAGCTGGACGCACTACCGAGATGAGTTTACTGCAATGGCCGATCAGGTGTTCCACAATCCTGCCAACCCCGCCAGCGACTATGCGTTGCTGCCGGATGCTCGCTACGGACGCGAGGAAGGCATCCGTCATAACTTTGAGCCTTTACCCGAATCAGGCACACTACATCCGGGAGAAGAATTTGGCTTTATCGAGTATGGTCCAGATAAATTCCAACTATTCTATGCTCTTAATGGCAAACAGCTGGTTAACCTTCCACTTGAGAGAGAATTTATAGAACTACTAGGCAACTTCTACACAGACACACGTCACACGGAGGAAATATCATGAGCAAGGGCTATGAAGATATAACGTTAGAGACTGCAGCAACCGACGAGGGCGCACGTTTTGTCTGTGGCTATCCGAAAACTGGGCGAACCTGGCTAAGATTCATGCTTGCAAATGCGCTTAATGATACATACGGCCTTGGCCTTGATGTCGATCTAAGTAATGCGTACAGCGTCGTTCCTAACGAAAGCGTAGAACAAATGAAGGGGCAACCCGATTTTGCCTATACAGGCGTAGCGCCGAAAGTTCAGATGAGTCATCGAAAGTACGATGCCGAGAGATACGAGAGTGCTGACTTGGCATTTTTGACTCGTGACCCTCGTGACGTTATGGTTTCTCATTGGATGCATGACAAAAACCAAGTTCACCTATTCAGCGGGTCACTATCAGAGTACGTGCATAGTCCAGGACATGGGATTGTAAGGTTCCTTGACCATCTCGAAACATGGGCACCACATCTGGGGCCGGATCAGGTTATTACCTACGAAACAATGCGGACAAACACCGTTGAGACACTCGGCCGTATTGGCGGTAACATAGCAATACCGTTTTCTGAAGCAACACTTAGTGTCGCCGCACTGAAAGGACAGATAGATAGGATGCGCGGCATAGAAATTACGAATGGCATTGCCGGACAGCACTATGACCGATCAAATCCCGACGCCAGGCGTGTACGTATTGGCAAAATAGGCGGTTTCACAGAACACCTTCAGGAAGGTGATATTACATACATCCACGATGCCGTCATGGATGCAAGCCCCGAAGTACAGGCCATCATAGGCCTCACACCATATTTTGAACAGGCACCCTAAACACCTTACATGACAGGAGAAAAATTCATGCGCAAAGTCGCCGAAGAGCTGCTGGATAAGTTAGAGTTCCTGCTAAAGGGCTACTCGAATGAACTCCGAGCCACCACGCAACCGTATCATCTGCAAAAAGTGCGAGCAAATGTAACTGGTTATGGCTATCACCCGGAACACGCGCTGGTTCGGGAGCCACTCATGGAACACATAGGCTCACTGCCAGTAGTCGCAACTGCTTTCTACCCTTTTATTGACGACCCGGAAGTAGACCTAGGGACGTCTCTTACTATGCTCGCAATCCATGATATCGGTGAAATTATTACTGGCGACGAGGTGGTATTCACTAAAGGCAGCGACACTGATGCAGAGATGGAAGCAGCACGCAAACTGTTGCACCCGTATTATCATCAACTTTACGAGGATATTGAGCGTCAACACTCAAAATCCGCAAAGTTTGCCAGAGCCATCGACAGGATTACTCCTGATATATTCGACTATCTAACCCCTATTGATGTCACAGTACACCGTTTCAAACATTTCATTAACATTGAACCTCACGAGATAGCAAATTTACTCCTGGAGCATGACAAACCCTACATGACCTGGAATCCATTTATGACCGTATTCTACGACGTGCTGCATGAGAGGATTTCGGATAAGCTGAAGGTAGATACCGGGGTACGGTAACACACTGTAGGCGTAGTTCACAAAAGTAACATAGTATCTATTTGGAAAAACGAGGAAAGAATTCACCAATATGAGCGAATTGGCAAGACAAATCATAACCTACTCAGCCGCGGAGCAGCTGGCAAAGGAAGCGAATTTTGCAGGCGATGGTATCGAGCCATACCTAGAACGTTCACAACGCTATTATGCCGGTGATGTTTCAGCCTTTACGGACGAGGAGCGTGAAACGATGCGCATCCAGGAGTTAATGTTGCGCGACGATGAAGTTACGGTTTTAGAAGAACATCCGGAGCTACGACAAGAGTATGCAACCTCCGATAAGCACCAACTCGCAGCATCTTCAGATCATCGTAACCTCGACTACTATTTAGGGTCTGGCGTTGAATACGAGTTTGACACGGCAAAGATAAACGAGCTACGGCTATCAATCGATACGAACAGGCCCGTGTCCACACAGCTTATGCGAGAACGTATCGTAGCCATAGACGGGCTTGCGCCCGTAAGGATGAACGTAGTCTACCACGACATGATGGACCACCTATGGGGAATATCCATGTTACGTGATGCTGGCCTCGATGTGCGGTACGATGATTTCGCTAAGAGTGTGGGTAACCCGTTTACTGGCTTCCTATTCAGTAAGCAAGCCGAGCTGCTCAGTGGCATTGGTTATAACACCAGACGCTTCACTACCAAACCTGGATATTATGGCTCTCAAGCCGTCTCCAAAGATGCCATAAATGCTCACTTGGACGAAGCTTCTAAAGATGACGAGCGTGTCGCCGAAGCAATCGCAAAGGTGAATGGTAGCAACGATCTTGCACAAGCCGCAGGTTTTGTGATTAACGGTGCGATCGGCAGTTTGCTTCTTCAGCGCAGCAGAGCGGGCGCAGTTAAGAAGATAGTGTCGGGCGTTAGTGGCCCCAAAATCACAAACACCCCTGAAGAGCTGCTTGGATCGAGATACCTTTCATTGGTAATCGAAGGAACTGAAACACTGTTGTCGCGTGGGCAAGACTACCGGCAGATGCAACTCGATTTGAATTTAACCGTTGAGAGTCTGCTTAGAGATTGCCTTGACCACAGCTTGACACTCGGTCATCTTGCACTTGGTCGTGCACGGGATATAACCAATATACCCCCAGCTGTTAAAGATGAACTTGTGCAGAATGCCGGTGTATCGAGTTCTTACTACACATGATACGTGTTAAAAGTTTAGAACGAGTAGTCGGGTGCTATTTCAACGGACTTTCAAGCCGCCCACTGCTGCAAGTAGTTCCGAGCTACCAGCAGATTAACCGGCTGCTGGCGCGCCTGGCTAAGGAGTAGTGGATTTAAGTTTCTTGTGGCAAGCTCGGCTGCAAGCACCGGTTCCTCCGCTGCAATTCCTTCATCAGTTTGAGATATTGCAGCAACTTCGACCTTGCTTAGGCTATCGGCTATAAACTCCAACCCTATTTCAGGCGCAAAGGCTGCGTTTTCATCCAGAATCTGCCGGGTTGCTGCTGCAAAAACTGGTGACGTTGTGAATGCAACAGTATAGCCACCGTACGCTTTAGATGCTCGCCGTACTTTGCCAAGTTCAAAATGTAGCGCTGCACAGGTTGCTATGTATTCTATCTGCGATTCGGTAAGACCCCAGCGTTCTAGTGGAGCGCTTAATACGCCTCGGACTATGTCACCGGAGTGAGATTCATGGCCAGTAAAATCCATAGAGACGGCACCTGTTTCCGGATGGTGTTTTAAGGTTCTGGCAGTAAACTTACCGACATCGTGGACTAATGATACAACTTGCAGTAAGTCACGTTTTGGTACGCCATCTATTTCAACATCGAGCGCTGCGTTAACTGGATCAGCTACGCCCCATTCACGCAAATAGCCTGGTACATCTTCACGAAGAACTCTCCCAAATTCATAAGAATGCGTTAGTATACCATACTGGTGCCACATTTCCGCATGCTCCGATGGGTTATCCGGCTGTGCTGCAAACGATTGGTTGACCGGTTCAAACGCATCGGGCCTAGAACGAACGAGATTAGTAGCTATATCCGGTAAACTGGCTGACAACTGTCGTAGAACCTCTGATACGCCCTGACTATTTGCTTCAACTTCCTCATATCCATATAACGGCTGGCCTAGATCTAATGGATCAAGGTCACCGTCAGGTGAAATGTGCGCATTAACCTCTGACATTACTAACTTATCATACCATAATCTACTATTTTTACTGCCGCCAAACTTCGCCTTTTCAGTCCGTACCCCACAGACGGCCTGGCTAAGCCTTACCTATGCTACGGCCCTTGAGCTTATTAGCTGGCGAAGTTTTTGGCTCGGGTTTAGCATTAGCTGCCTTTTTGACAGCTACCCGCATAGGCTTCTTGGTGATTTGTTTTTTAGCTGGGCTTCCAGTGCCATCTTCTTCATACTTTTTGGCGTAGTTTTTGCGCGACGCGGCCATGACCTCATCGGCTCGCTCATCGCTGAGTTTGTAGCACTCCTCTATCCGTATGGTTTTACCGGATGTCGGCTCCATAGGTATTTCAACCGACGTCTTGAGATAGAAGTTATAAATGGGCAGATTGAGCAGCTCTCCTTGTTCGACGTGTGGTGCAAATCGTGGGAGAAGCAGCTCTTCATCTACCGAGCTACCGGTGCCAAAAAGTACCAGTGTGCGGGCGTTGGCGAGAATCGTTTGAGTTAGGCTCTTATCTTCTTGCTGCTCGGTGCTTTGTTCGGCGATAGTCAGGTATAGCTTGAATTTGCGGGCCTCTGACATCATGGTGGCAAACGGCTTGGTGGCAAAGTTTTGGAACTCATCTACATATACATAAAACGGGTTTCGCTGATCTTCAGGGATACTCGAACGACGCTCAGCTGCTAGCTTCAGCTTGGCTAATATGGTTGTGCCAATCAAAGCAGATTCATCTTCGTTTATATCTCCTTTGCCCAGGTTACAGATCAGGATTTTGCCGGAGTCCATAATATCTTCAAAGCTAATAGTTGACTTGGCCTGCCCAAGCATTCGCTGGGTTTGTACGGATGACTCATAGGCATCAATACGGTGGTTGACACTCTTTGTCATACTCACTCGCTGGAAGCTACCGGCCTCGCCGAACTCTTCGCGCCAAAAGTCTTTGAGCCGGTCATCGTCGAGTTTTGCCAGTACGTTTTTGCGGAACTTCTTATTGCGTAACAGCTTTAGGATAGTGAAGATAGTCGCTCCCTCCACCGTCAGGGCGGTGTGCAATACGTTGCGCATGATGGCTTCGATATTGTGGGCGGTAGAATCGTCATCAGAGAAGACTTTGCGCATTATTGATACGAGCGCCGAAGTAACACGCCCGCGTTCAATCAGGTACTCGTCGCCAGTGAGACCTTCGGGCATTTCGATAGGATTGATGCCGACCGGGTAAGCAATGTCGTTAGGACTGATATATACCACATCATTTTTGCGCTCTTCGGGGATGATCTTGAGCAGCTTCTTGGCCGAGTCACCGTGCGGATCAATGAAAGCCAAGCCTCGACCAGCGTAAATGTCCTGTGCCGCGGCGTATTCCATCATTGTCGTCTTACCACTGCCTGTGCTGCCAATAAGTAGAAGATGACGAGCCCGTTCGGTCATAACAAGACTAAGTGGCGTGACCTCGCCTGCATGCTCGTTGTTGCCAAGAACTACATCGTACTCGCCAGTGTCTGCTCTGCGCTTCATCTCAGACGGAGCCGGTAACGTTTTGGCGCGGGAAACGGCAGTGTTTTCAGCCTTATGCAAAACAGACGATGGGAAGTGATAAAGAGACGCGAGCTCGGACGCCGACAGAAGGGTTTTCTTCGCAAACAGGGTCGGCAGTCTGTGGCGCGCCATAAAAGCACGTCGCCAATGCCTTACCCTATAAGGGAAATCGAATCTTGATCCAAGTGACTGATAGCTAGGTGTGCTATAAACCTCAAACGATGATTTGATAGCATCTTTTCGGTTCCTGCATTTCTCCGGGTCAGGAGAGTAGACAATGGCTCGAATAGTAACGCGAAACTTCTGTTGGCTGAGTTTGTCATGCACGGATTGCAGTAAGTCCTGTTCGATAGGATTGACACTGCGTGCCAGCTTACGACGCGCAGCAACCTCCTGGTCTTGGGCCATTCTGCGTTGGCGATTATAGGTATCATATTGTGACGGGCCGTGATACGCATC